>JAFAOZ010000274.1 GCA_019247395.1 Vulcanimicrobiota bacterium
GGCATCGTACGCGCGAATGCTTTGCGCAAAGTTCGCGCTTCCGGGCCCAACGTGGTCGCCGTACACCGGATTCGGAATCTCGTTCCCATTTGTGTCATCCTTAGCTTGTCGAAGGAGGCTCGGCGTGAAGGCGCACGCCGAACCGGGACCACTCAAGACGCAGGTCGGATTTCCGGCGATGCCGTTGAGCGCGCCGGATTCGTCGCGAACGTCGCCGAGGGTGAAGAGGCGGAATCCCACGTCGGATCGCTGCGAAAAGTTGTAGTCGAGATTCACGAGCCCGAGTCGAGCGGCGATCGAGGAGCCGAGATGCGCGTGAAACGGGCAGTTCGGCGTTCTCTTTGGCGTTTGCGGACCGCAATAGACCGGCAGATTGTTGGCCGGAACGACCCAATCGTATTGATTGACTTGACCGGCCTGCTGAAAGTTATCGCCGGCAAGCGCATAGCCGAGCTTTCCGATCGTTCCCGTTGCATTGAGCCAGCTCTGCGTCGTGCCGTATGAGCCTGCGGAGGTTGAAAAGTTCAAGTGGTTCGTTTGCGTCGGCCGCAGCGAAACGAAATTCACGGCGCCGCCGAAGGTATTGCTGCCTTCCAGATCCGCCGGCCCAAGGCCCTCGGTAACGTTGATGCTGTTGAATGCGGGCACCGCGAACTGCGAGAGGTCGAGGTCGCCCGTATTGCCGTCGTTGAGCAGCTGGCCGTCGAGCGTCACCATCGCTTCCGACGGGTCCGGACCGCGTAACGACACGACCTCCGGCGAAGTCGGCGCGCCCGAGTCGGGATGCTGGATCACGACCGACGGAACTTGCTGCAGTGCCTCGGTTACTTGGGTGTAGCCGAGTGCATCCATCTGCGCGCGCGAGACGCTGTATTCCGGAACGACGTCGCGCGTGAGCGTAAAGCCGCCGTTGACGGTCACGACGCCGATCGTGCGCAGCTTCGGCGTGTCGGTCGGCTCGAGCACGACGTCGATGTGCGAACCGTCACTCATCGCCCCCGTGTTAACCGTCACCGTTGCGTAACCGCGTGAAACGACCGTGAGATCGTATCGCCCCGGCGGAACCGTAACCGTAAAATTGCCTTTGTCGTCGGTTTGCGTCGCGAAGGTTTGTGCGCCGCGCAAAGTCACATCGGCTCGAGCAATCGGCGCACCGCTTGGCGTATGTACGGTTCCTCCGACGAGGCAGCACGCCGCAAGCAGAAACGGGAGCATAGGCGCAAGCAAGTTCGCGCGCCGGTCCCGCCCAGGCCTTCCCGTTTCGGGCGACGTAGACCCGGGCGATGAATAACCGAGCCAAGAGCCTGCGCGCCTTCTTTCGCGGCCTCGCGCGCGTGCAGCAAACCTTTACGATCGAGATCGGGCCGCTGCGGGCAAGCGGCGTGCCCGCGATTTTGGTCGGCGTAACCGGCATTCTCGTGGCAAGCGGGGTGACGATCGCACTTTCCAAAGGCGCAACGCGTCTGCCCGAAACGCTTGGCGAGGCGCGCGGTCTCGCCGAAGCGCTCAACTCCGGACATTCGCCGCGTCTGAAGTCGTGATCGATAGCGGTTCGCTCACCGAGTTAATCCGCAGCCGAATCCCCGATGCGCAAGTCGGTGTCGTGGATCGTACGGGCACAATGGATCATTTCAACGTCACGGTGCGCTCGAAAGCATTCGCCGGCAAGACGCTCATCGAGCAGCATAAGCTGGTGTACGGCGCGCTGCGCGAGGCGCTCGCCGACGGCCGCGTGCATGCCGTCGAGCTCAAAACCATCACCGCCGAGGAGTAAGAGGAACATGGATTATAAGGACGAGATCGCAACGGAGCTTGCGGCAAACACCATCGTCGTGTACGGCAAAGGGACGAAGAGCGCGCCGCGTTGCGGCTTTACGCTGGAAACCATCGAATTCTTCAATCACTTCGGTTACCCGTTTGAAGTGATCGACGTGCTGGAAAACATGCCCAAACGCGAAGCGTTAGCCGCGATGACCGATTGGCCCACGTTGCCTAAGGTCTTCATCAAGGGCAAGTTTTACGGCGATACCGACATTCTCGGCCCGATGGCGGAGAGCGGCGAACTGCAAAGCACGCTCGCCGAAGCTTTTGGCGGCCCGGCAGAACGCAAAGAGACGATCGACCTGCGTCAGTGACGTTTACGACCATCATCTCTCCCGAGCAGCTGCACGAGCGGCTTGGGAGTTCGGGACTTGCGATCTTCGATTGCCGGCATTCGCTCGCGGATTTTGCGTTGGGGCGGCGCCTCTACGACGAGTCGCATATCCCGGGCGCATTCTTTGCCGACGCCGAGATCGATTTGAGCGGAGCCAAAACCGGCACGAACGGTCGTCATCCGCTGCCCGACCCCGAGAGCCTCGCGCGCTTCCTTCGCGTTCGCGGCGTCGGTGACGATACTCAGATCGTCGCATACGATGACGGCGGCGATATTTTTGCGCCGCGGTTTTGGTTTCTCGCGCGCTGGATCGGACACGACGCGGTTGCGGTGCTCGACGGCGGACTCAGCGCCTGGAAAGCGCGCGGCTATCCCGTCACGGCTGCACGAGTCCAGCCGGTCCGCGAAGGCGCGCTGACGATTCGCTTACACCCGGAGTATGTCGTCGAGGCGGCTTACGTGCAGCAGCATCTGCGTCGGGACGACATGCAGCTGATCGACGCTCGCGCAAACGATCGCTATAGCGGCGCGGCAGGCGGGGGAATGGACCCGGTCGCCGGTCACATCCCGGGCGCCAAGAATCGCTGCTTCGAGGAGAACTTTCGTCCCGACGGCACGCTCAAATCGCCGCAAGAACTGCGCGCCGACTTCGAACGCGCCGGCTTCGATCCGAAACGCACGGTGCATCAATGCGGCTCGGGCGTTTCGGCGACCGTCAATCACCTAGCGATGCAACACGCCGGCCTCGAAGGATCGCGCGTCTACAACGGCTCGTGGAGCGAGTGGATCAGCGATCCCTCACGCCCCATCGCAACCGGCAGCGAACCCTAGCGCGTTCGCTCAGCCTAACGCGAGCATCGAGTGCTCCCGCGAAGACGCTCGTCGCTCACATCCTGATCGCTCCTGCTCCTCCGCTTTTTCGGGAGAACGAAGTTTTGAAGCAGCCATCCGTGGCTGGCCCGAAAAAGTCGGAGGCTTCGCTCGGAGCACTCGACGTTCGCGTTAAGCGACGCACGTCGTCCCGTTGCCGAGCGGGATTTGCGACGAGCGCGAGACAGCGCAGGATGCGCACTTCGTTCAGAGCTTGCTCTCTCGCGCGAGCGCATAAGTAGGAGGCGACAGTAACTCGCCGACGAGCGGTCCCGCGGGCACGGGACGGCGTGCGAGCTCCCTAAGCCGATTTAGCGCTTCGCGGGCGGAGGAACGGCGAACGGTTTTGCTACGGCCTTGGCGGGCGAGGATTCGAGACGCGCGAGATCGTCGGGCG
>JAFAOZ010000275.1 GCA_019247395.1 Vulcanimicrobiota bacterium
TGCCACACCCAAATAGTATTGCGCTTCCGGCGCCGCATACGTCGTCGAGAATCGTTTCAGCACGTCGACGTAGATCGCCTCGGCGCGATCGAACCGTTTGAGACGAAGATACGACATCGCGTAACCGCAGAGGGCACGCGCCATGAACTCCGGCGGCGGCAAAAAGCCGTCAAAACGATAGAACTCATAGCCGTCATGGTTGAGGATGCGAATATCCGGAGTCCAAATATGGTGAATGCTATGAAGAAACTGATTGTTCGCAGCATTTGAATTATCAAACTGAAGCGGTATTCCGTATTCGAGGATTGTGGCCACGACGGGAGGTTGAGGATACGTCACGGTATCCAGCGCTTGGCAACCCCCTCAACCAGGGTTGAAGACATCCAAAAAAACGAATTTCCGCTCGGCGCTCGCGCGCTCGAGCGCCACGCTATAATCGGATTCCCAAGGAATGCTCGCCATTTGAGAACCTTTTCTTACGATGAACTTAGAGCCCTCTGCTGCGCCGTAAGGAAGGGCTAAGCCATTAATCCTGGTACCATGTCGGCCATGGACCGACAAGCCGACCTGCGCAGAGAGATTGAAGGTGCCGACGACACCGGGATGGTCGCCGGCGAAGAGCTGATAACGCAAGCCGAGACGATGTTGCCGCTACTGCGGCAGCGCGCGGCGCTCCCGCGTGAAGATCTCCACGCCGCGCTGCCCGAAGGGCACGACGCGCACGCGACCATCGACGCGTTGCACGACGAAATTCATAAAGACCGCCCGAGCCGCGTTTCGATCGACGAACACGTCGGCAGGCTTCGCCTTCTTCCCGAGCTCGAAGCGATCGTCGTCAACTGGTGGGACGACCCGCACACCCAACGCTTCTTCGGGACCTTGGCGCAAATAGGCGTCTAAGTACCGTAGCGCCGTTGGCGCGATGAAAACTCGTCGAGCGCCGACTGAAAGTGCCGCTCATCGAAATCCGGCCAGTACGTCGGCGTCGCCCAAAATTCGGCATATGCCGATTGAAAGAGCAGGAAGTTGGAGAGCCGGAGCTCGCCGCCGGTGCGCACAATGAGATCGGGATCCGGCAGCCCGGCGGTGTAGAGGCGGCTCGCCAGCGCGCGCTCGTCGATCGATGCGGCGTCGCGCCGTCCCGTGCGAACTTCTTCCGCCAACGCGCGCACGGCGTCGCCGATTTCGCGACGGCCGCCGTAGTCAATTGCCAGGTTCAGCAAGACGCCTGGGTTTCGCGAGGTTTCGTTCACGAGGCGCAGGAGCGCGGTGCGCGTGCTCGCCGGAAGGCGCTCGGTGCGGCCGCAGAGGCGTATGCGCACGCCCTCCGCCGCAAGACGGCGCAGCTCTCCGCGGGCGGCGCGCGTGCAAAGCCGCATGAGCAAGCCGACTTCGCGGACGGGCCGCTCCCAGTTCTCCTCCGAGAATACGTATGCGGTTACAACGTTCACGCCGGCCGCGCGCGCGGCGCGCAGCGTGCGGCGCAAGGCGGTGATGCCGCGCCGGTATCCGCACGCGATCGGCAAGCCGCGCTCCGCGGCCCAGCGACGGTTGCCATCCATAATAATGGCGACGTGCCGAGGGGTCATGTCGTTGCGAGCTTTGCTTGCGCGGCGCGTTTCGACCGCCCGTGGACGTCGCGCACGACGGCTTCGAGCTCATCGACATAGGCCAAGAAGCGCTGCCGTCCGCGCTTCGTGATGCGATAGACCGTTAACGGACGCCCGGATGAGCGCTGCTTTTCGATCGCAACGATGTCGAGCTCGGCCAGCGCGTGCACGTGGCGGTTCAAGTTGCCGTCGGAAAGATCGCAGGCCGCAGCAAGCTCGCTGAAACTCAAACCGTCGGGATGCGCGATGAGGCACGTACAGATCGCCAATCGTCCACGCTCGTGAAAAATTCGCTCCAGCCCCGGATACGAGAACGGCGCGTCACGCGGATCGTTCATGGCGCTCGTTCCGTCCAAATCAGCGTACCGACCGCGACTTGGCCGAGACCGAAGCCGATCGGCATCACCCACCACGCAAGCGCGACGTGTTGCAGCGGCGAGACCAAAAAGAGCGCTGCAAGCACCGCGAAACCGAGCGTCACGAGAACCGTCAACCGCGGTATCGCATCGCGGGAGGCGAAGAGGCCTAACGAATACAGTGCGAACCACGTGCCGGGCAGCAGCGCATACGCTCCACGATCGATAAGCGCTACGGTAAGCAGTCCGCCGAGGAGGACGCTCGGCGCGATCGATCGCGCGGCCGTGCGGAAGCCGCTCGCTGCAGCAGGCCCGCGATGCTTCAGCACCCAGAGCGCGACGGCGCCATAGTTCAGCACGAGCGCAACGGCGAGGCAGATCATCCAGATGGCGACGTAGGCGCGTAACGTTCCCTCCGACGCGGGAAGCGGCGCAACGCGCGCTTGCACGTATCCGGCGATGAGCGCGCCGGCGCCGCTCGTCACCGCGGCGATCGCGGAATATCCGTCAAACCGCTGGGCCCGGACGAGCCGATCGCGTACTTCCGCGAGATCGGAGAGCGCCCGCTCGATCTCCACCAAACTGCCATCCTTCGCTTTGTGGTGCAAAGCCAAATACTTTGTACCACAAAGTTACGATCGTGGCAAGTCTAGGCCGCCGAAACGGGCGGAGGCAGATCTGCACCAGCTTTAGTGCCAGGCATATGGCACTCCATGGCGAGATAATCGCGTCAATGGTGAAGCATGCAGCGCCTTGACGGCCAGTTCGTCTACTCGGCAAGCGACCTCAACGACTACTTGGAGTGCCGACGGCTCACCGAGCTGGAATCGCTCGTAGCCCGAGGCGCGCTCCTGCGCCCCGACAACGACGACGAACAAGCCCAACTTCTACGCCTCAAAGGTGAGGCGCACGAAGCCGCCCATCTCGAGCGTCTACGCGAGCTCTACCGAGACGACGTCGTAGAGTTCGGCCGATCTGAGAACAGCATCGAGGGCTACCGCCGTGCCGAAGCCGAGACGCTCGACGCGATGCGCCGGGGCGTCGCCGTCATTTATCAGGCTACGTTCTTCGACGGCACGTTCATCGGCCGCGGCGACTTCTTGCGGCGCGTTGCCGTTGCGTCGGAGCTCGGCGACTACAGTTATGAGGTCGTCGACACCAAGCTTGGGTTGAATCCGAAGCCGTACTATATCATTCAGCTTTGTAACTACAGCGAACACGTCCAGCGCCTTCAGGGGCAACTGCCCCGCGAAGCTCACGTGCTGTTAGGAAACGGGGCCGAGCAGAGCTTCCGGCTCAACGACTATATGGCGTACTACCGCCGGCTCAAGCGCCGGTTCATGGAGTTTGCCGCCGCATCCGAAACCGCCGGCGGCCCTGAGATCTATCCGCTCAAGTGCAGTCACTGCAAGCTCTGCGCGTGGAATCAGGAGTGCGAAAGCCGGCGTCGCGGGGACGATCACTTGAGCCTGGTAGCGCGCATTCGAC
>JAFAOZ010000020.1 GCA_019247395.1 Vulcanimicrobiota bacterium
TGTCGGTGACGGGAAACTTTTCTTGTATGCTCTGCGATGTTTCACCGGCGTCAACGTCGGGTGCGAGCGCGGATATAAAGACGAGCCCTGTCACGCGATCGTCGGTCCCGGCAGCCGTGATAACGCTTCCACCGTAGGAGTGCCCCACAAGGATGGTAGGACTCTTGACGCGTCCCAGCGTCGCTTTGACCGTTGCGACGTCAGCTTCGGGTGTATTGAGTCCGTATTGCGCTGCAATCACTTCGTAGCCTTGAGCCTGCAGCGGAGGGATCACCTTGCTAAAGCTCGAGCCATCAGCCCAGATTCCGTGACAGAATACGATACTCGGTTTTGCTGAACTACTCACGTTTGATACCTCCTTGGCCTTAGCCAGTGCAGGCCGGCCGGTAAATACCGCGGCGCCGAGAAGTGCGGCACCTGCGCTGAGAAATTCGGTGCGTTTTAGAGCCCCGTTAGGCATTTTCGTTTCCTCTCTTCACTTAAGGACGCTCGAGGAATCGAGTAATCGCGGCCATCGTCTCGGCGGGGCTTTCCTCGATTAACCAATGACCGGTGTCTTTTAAAACGACAACTGTAACGTCTGAGGCAACGAGTTTTGCCTGGGCACCGAGAGCGCTGCCAAGCGACTTGTCGCCACCTATCGAAAGTACTGGGATGGTGAGCCGTGTTTTCGCCAAGGCAGCGAAGTCCGAAGCGGTCTTCGGAAACGCTGCAAAGTAGGTCCATCCGGAGGCCATCCGTCCAGGGCGAGAATACGCCGCAATATATTCGCGGCGGCTGTTTTCGGAAAGCGAGCGATTCTTGTCCGCAGCAAAGTCGTCCCAGAAATAGTTGAAGTACGTGCTCTCGCGTCCGGAAACGAGAGCGAGCGGTGTAGGGCCAACGAACCGGAAATGCCAGAGAGTCGGTGTATCGTAAACAGCTTGCCAACCTGCGACTCCGGGTAAGAACGCGTCCATAAGAACCAGCTTCTTTACCTCGTTTCGATATGTGGCGGCATAAGCGTAGGCGACCATAAGGCCGATGTCGTGACCCACCACACGAGCGTCGTGATATCCGAAGACAGCAATCGCATCGTGAATCCGACGCGCCGACGTCGTCATGTCGAGGCCGGAAGATGGAATCGAGGAATTGCCGATTCCTGGAAGATCCGGGGCGATAACGGTAAACCGCGACGCCAGCGATACTGCGAGCGGTTTCCACATCCGCGAGTCTTCTGCATAGCCGTGGAACAACACGATAGCCGGCCCCCTGCCGCCGATCGTCGCGCTTATCGTGCAGCCGTCAACGGTGGCAGTGCGCGTTTTGAATCCGGGTCCAAAGTTTACCGGAAAGGCCACGACGGATGTCGTAAGCGCCGCCGTCAGCGCAGCCGTCAGAATAGATATGCGAATCAACATTACAACTTCTCCTCCAGCATCGTGACATCGAGCACGATTTTGCCGCGCGGATGCGGTACTGTTCCAGCGAGCATTTCGTGAGCAGTTCGCACGGCCTCGAGCGGAAGAATGACGCCCAGGTCCGTTTTCAAAACTCTTTGGTCGACGAGCCTTCCGATGCTTTCAAGCCGTTCGGCCGTGACGACGACGACAAAATACGCAGTACGCACGTGATAACGCTCCGCCAATTCCTGCGATGGTGCCGAAACGCTTGATACGAGAATGCCTCCAGGCTTGATGATGCCGAAGGAGCGCCTCTGGGCCTCGCCCCCGACGGTGTCGATTACGGCGTCGACGCTGGAAACGTGTTCTTCGAAGCGTTCGTTCTCGGAGTTGATTATTTCTGCGGCTCCCAGGCCGCGTAGATACGCTGCGTCGTTCGAATTCGCGATTGCGATTACGCGAGCGCCAACCCAGCGGGCAAGTTGTACTGCGTAGCCACCGACATTGCCGGCCGCACCTTGCACTGCCACCGTTTGGTTCGCGGAAACTTTCGCGTGGTCGAAGAGCATTTGCCAGGCAGTTACTGCAACCACGGGCAGCGACGCCGCTTCGACGAAGCTCAAGGACGCCGGCTTTGGTGCAATGGAACGCAGCGATGCGGCGGCATACTGCGCGTAGCCGCCGGTGAATGAAGGATTGGTGACGCCAAAAATTGCGTCGCCGACTTCGATCGCCGGCTGCTGTGCGATTTCAATCCTTTCGACGACTCCCGCGATGTCGGAGCCGAGTACGAGGGGCAGACTTTGCGGCAGCCCGCTACGGCCGCGCCGAATGAGCGAGTCCCACGGACCAACGCCGGCGGCGTGAACCTTGATCAAGGCCTCGCCGGGCGATAGGTCGGGCATCGGGGTCTCCTCGAGAACGAGCCCCGAAGGACCGCCGTAGTGCCGGACTTGCACCGCGATCATGCCGCCCAGCGTAGTGCCCCAAATCGCATGCGGCCACGGACAACTCGTACAGTTGCCGAAACCTCATCATCCTATGAGCGCCAGCTTCGGCCAGATGCTCAGGCATCTTCGACGCGATGCGGGATTGTCGCAGGAGGCCCTTGCCGAGCATGCCGGCCTCAGTAAAGACGCAATCAGCGCTCTGGAGCGCGGAACACGCCGGGCGCCCTACCACGAGACCGTGACGAACCTGGCCGATGCGCTCGAGTTAGATTCAACGATGCGTCGCGAACTCGAGGCGGCAGCATCACGTGGACGCGAACGTAAGCCTTTTGCCGCGTGGCCCCAACTTCCAGTCTTTGGTACATCTCTCATGGGTCGTGATGACGAGGTCTCGCATTTGGTTGCGATGCTTGAGACCAACCGGCTCGTAACAGTCACCGGCACCGGCGGCATCGGTAAGACGCGTGTCGCAATCGCTTCGGCAGAGTGGGTTGCCGTGCATCGCAACGATTCGGTTGTACTTGTCGATCTCGCCGCCGTCCGGGCGGATGCCGACGTCCCCAGCAAAATTGCTTCAACGCTGGGAGTACGCATCGCCGGCTCCGGAGATCCGATCGACGAACTCGTCGATTCGCTCAAAGGTCAGTCTGGGTTAGTGGTTCTTGACAACTGCGAGCACGTCATCGACGAAGCAGCACGTGTCGCCGCTGCCATAATACGGACGTGCCCCAACCTGACACTACTTGCCACGAGCCGCGAGCGGCTCGCGGTCGACGGGGAGGCTGTCTACCGCCTCGGCGCTCTGAATACGGCGGCCGCACTTGACCTGTTCGACTCGCGTGTTATCGGCGCCGGAATACAGCGCAGCCCCGTGAGCGAACAGCGCGAGATCTCCGAAGAAATCTGCCGCCATCTCGACGGCATTCCGCTCGCGATCGAGCTGGCCGCGGCGCGCGTACCGTTTCTCGGTCTCGTCGAAGTGCGGGCGCGCATTCGGGGTCAGCGCGTCGTGCTCGTAGGCGGTCGGCGCGACGCTCCAGCACGCCATCAGACGATGGACGATA
The DNA here is from genome assembly GCA_019247395.1 of Vulcanimicrobiota bacterium. GTDB lineage: Bacteria > Vulcanimicrobiota > Vulcanimicrobiia > Vulcanimicrobiales > Vulcanimicrobiaceae > Cybelea. The sequence goes on from JAFAOZ010000020.1 coordinate 3,397, forward strand.
CGGTCGCGTGGAGTTACGCATTGTTGGAGAGCTGCGAGCGCGCACTCTTTCGCCGCCTTTCGCTCTTCGCCGGAGGATGGAGCTACGATGCGGTCGAGCGCGTTACGGCGGGTCCTCTGCTCGATGAATTATCAGTGGAGGACGCCTTTTTATCGTTGCTTGAAAAGTCGCTCATCAGTGTCGATCTCGATGACGGTCCCGCGCGTTACCGTCTGCTTGAGCCAGTGCGGCTGTTTGCCCGCTCGCAATTGGAAACGGCCGGCGAAGTAGCGCAGTTCTCACAGCGTCACGCGGAATGGATGGCACAAATTGCGGCTTCCGCCCGCAACGACGTCGCGCTGTTCGCAATGGAAATCGACAATGCGCGGGCCGCACTTAAATGGACACTAACGGCCGACGATGTCGTGACTGCCGCACGAATCCTTGGCGGCCTGGGCGGAGGGTGGACTCGGGTCGGCTTGCTGGCGGAATGCCGGCGCTGGTGCGAGAGGGTTCTGGAGAAGCTGGATGGCGATACATATCCCGAACTCGCCGTCGGTGTCTATCGAGCACTCATTGTGTCGTTGGGTGGAAAAGACGAGATCACGGCGATGCTCCAGGCGATCCCGTTCTCGGAACGAGCGGGTGATTGGAACGGCGCCGCGGTTCTCACAAGTCGGCTCGCCTTGCGCTATGGCGAGCGTGCTCGGTTCGATGAAGCGGAGCGCGCGTTCGCGCGGGTATGGCAAATCCGTGACAGCGCAGGGCTCGGAACGTCCTCGGAATGGGCCACGGTGTTCATGCATCGCGCCAGTATTTTTCGCCGCGAGGGTCGACTTCACGAGGCGCAGACTGCGATCTCGAAATCGCTGGCTTTGGCACGTGCGCTAGGAGCGCCGTTGCACGAGATGTGGTCGCTGCTGACCGCCGCGGAGGTTGCGTTCGCGCAGGGCGACGTGCAACGCGCGATGGCTTTCGCTTCGGAAGCGCTCGAGTTGGCCCTCGCTAACAGCCACGCAGTCGGCGAAATCTCAAGCCGCGCTCATTTGGCCGGCTACCACATCGCGCTCGGAGACGCCCGGCTCGCGAAGGGTCTGGCGCGCATGGCATTACTGCACGTGCAAAGCGCCGAACCGCGCGTCAGTTTGCCGGCGATCCTACACCTTGCCGCAGCAGAGGCGCTCGAAGGGGATCCGGCGCGGGCAGCGCGGCTAAAAGGTTATTTCGACCACATCTGTGACCGCGAAGATCTCACCCTCAGCGCGACCGAGGCGAGTACCTACCCTATTTTGGACGCATCGTTACAACAACGGCTTGATGGTGAGGCGATCGACGCTTATGTGCGCTCGGGCAGCCTAATGGACACCGCGGACGTCGCCGAACCCGAACTTTATGCACCAGTTTAACGCTATCTCTCTTGGCGCAAGCCCATTGCATTCAGCCTTTCAGTAACTTGCCGTCGATCCGGTCCTCCTTATACT
>JAFAOZ010000235.1 GCA_019247395.1 Vulcanimicrobiota bacterium
TGGATCGAACCAGTGGCGCACGGCGCTCTCGGCGCTTTGTGCGGCGTCTTCCTCGACTGGGCGTGCGGAGACCGGCGCGGCGCGTGGCGCGGCGTCGGCTGTGCCCAAAAAGAGATAGCCGAGCACAAAGAACGTTCCCACCGCGACCAACGAGAAGAGCTGCGTCCAGTGCCCCCACAAATTCTGTGCGTTGATTCCGGCAGCACCGCTCGTCATGGCGTGCAGGTATTGCAAACCGTAGACTAGGTTGGCGAAAAGTACCACGCTGAGCGCGACGGCTCCCCACAGATAACGCCGCGCAAATGGAATGCAGGCGATCGTGAAGAGCATACCGTTGAAGAGATAGCGCTCGTGCATGCGGGTCGCCAGCGCGAAAAAGGCCAGCGTCGCGATCGCGCAGCCTTCGAGCAAGGCTTGCGGCGTGCGATCTTGCAGATAGCGCCAGACCACGAGCGCGAGCGCGGCCGCAACGAGCAAAATTCCCCACACGTACTGCGGCAGGAAGACGATGCTCTGACTGTCCGGAACCCAAAGCGTTCCGCGAAGCGCCCAAAGGTTGAACGCGTTGACGCTATTATACGGATAGACGCTGGAGCCGTATTGATACAAGTGGAAGAGCCATGCCATCGCGGCGGCCGGATTGCCGGGGTGGAACGGCTCCGTCAGCAGCAACGCAAAGATCAACGATGCAAGGACACCAATGACGGTCGCCGAGAGCCGTTCGCGACGGCGCAGCGGATCCACGAAGGCAAAGGCGACGATCAACGGCAGCAACACCGCAGCCTGCGGCTTGATCAGCAGCGAATAGGCAAATGCAAGCCACCCACCGACGGTCCACAGCGTTGCGCTCCTCGCTCTTCGACTCCGCGCCCCCGGCGCTTCGCCCAGGATGACACTGCCGTAATCGTCACTTCGGAGCAGGCAGTAGATTGCGAGCAGCGCGAGACCGCCGGCAACGGAATCGACCTGGCCCCAGAGCGCCGAGATATAAATCGTCGCGGGATTGAGCAGGTAGAGTGCGGCGGCGCCCAGTGCGTACGCGGTTCCGGCGAAGCGGCGAACGATGGCATAGAGCAGCGCGCCCACGCCGAGATCGGCGAGAATCGCGGGGAGCTTGACGAGATCGCGTAAGACCGCGTAGCCGTGATCATGCGCCGCGAAGAACGCCTGCCAAATATGGCCGATCACGGCCAGAATATAAAAATAGCCGGGCGGATAATCGGCGAAGCCGATCGTGGAGTAGAACGAACCGAAGCCCTGGTGCGCGAGCGCGATCGCCCACGCGTCATAGGTGCTGATATCGGTCTTGAAGCCTTCGTTATTGATGAAAAAGAGACGGACGATCAGCCCGAGCAGCAACAGCGCCGGCAACGCCCACGCGAGCGAACCTTGCCGCGCCCCCGCGCGCATTGTGCCGTTCGCGTCCATTTAGCGAGCCGCGGTCAGACCGAGCGTCGCGGAAAGAAACTCGCGAAGCTCGGCGTTAGGATGGTTTTCAACGATGGACAAATGCTCGGCGGCGGCTTCCATTGCCGCGGCGCGAGCGCCGAGCGAGTCGAGCGCCTCCACGATTCGTTCGACGGTCTGCGCATCGAGCGAGGCTCCGCGGGCGTAGGCATCGGCCACCGCGGTGCGCGCCGCGGAGGGCGGCTGCGCGATCGCCCACACGACTGGAAAGGTCCACTTGCGGCGCGCGATATCGCTCGCAACGGTCTTTCCGGTCTCGTCGACCGACGACCAGATGCCCGAAACGTCGTCGCGAATCTGAAACGCCATGCCGTACGCGCGCCCCACGGCGCCGTACGACGCAATGGTCCTTTCGTCGCAGCCGGCTGCATGCGCTCCGAGCCGGCACGAGGCATCGAAGAGCTGCGCCGTCTTGCACTCAATCATGCGGTAGTAGTCGGCTAAGTCGACCGAAAGCTCGGATTCAAAAAAAAGATCGAGCGATTGGCCTTCGCACATTACCGCATGCGCCTCGTGCAGCAGGGCCAGCATTTGAAGGACGCGACGGGCTTCGAGATGGGCCGCGGCATGTTCGAGGCTCAAGAAGCTGAGGGCGCACATCGCGTCACCGGCGTTAATCGCCCGGGCGACGCCGTACGCGCTCCAGAGCGTCGGGCGCCCGTGGCGCAGCTCGTCGCGATCCTCGATGTCGTCGTGGACGAGCGAGTAGTTATGGAAGATTTCGACCGCGACCGCAGCGTCGAGTGCGTGTTCGATCGGCGCGCTTTCGCTGGCCGCGACCCGCAATACCATCTGAGGCCGGAGCCGCTTTCCGCGCCGCGCCGGGCCGTACGGTGCATAACCAAAGTGGCGCAAAAGACTATCGGAGATCTCTTGAGATCCCCGATAGCCGGTAATCCGTTCCTCGAGGGCGCTCTCGAAACGCTCCGCGAGCGTCGCCACGTTATGCAGAAGCGGCGAGCTCCTCCATGCGAGCCTGAACTTTATCAACGAGCCAGCCCGGCGTGGACGCGCCCGACATCAACCCCGCAACCTCGACGTCCTTGAACCAATCCGGCTGCAGTTCATCGGGGCCTTCGATGTGATACGCGCGCGCACCATGCGACTCGGAAAGATCGGCGAGATGTTTGGTGTTGGCCGACGTTTTTCCACCGACGACGACCATCACTTCGACGTCCTTAGCCAGCCGCAGGGCTTCGTTCTGGCGGTTGTGCGTATCGGTGCAGATCGTGTTGACCGCGCGCACTTCGTAATACTTCGCCGAAAGCGCGCGGACGATTTCGGTAAAGCCCTCACCCGACCAGGTGGACTGCACGACGACGCCGACGCGGCTCGAGCGCGGCAGCCGCTCGACGTCTTGTGGGCTTTGAATGCACCAGGCGCCCGGCACGTGACTGAGCGTGCCCTTCACTTCCGGATGGTTCGGGTCGCCGATGACGACGATCTTATAGCCGTCGCCTTTGAGCTTCTCGGCTTGCACGTGAATCTTCGTCACCATGGGGCAGGTCGCATCAATAATCTCGAGCTTCTTCTCTTTGGCCTTTTCGAAGACGTCGACGGGCAGGCCGTGCGCGCGCACGAAGAGGGCGCCCGCATCCACGTCGTCCACGCTGTGGGCATTCTTAAGACCGCGCGACGCGAGCGACTCGACCATCTGCGGATTGTGGACGACGTGCCCGAGCGTGGTCACGTCGCCTCGCGAGGCAATCGCCTCTTCGGCCTTTTTGACGGTAATAGCGACGCCAAAGCAAAACCCTTGGACGGACGCCTTACGAATTTCCACCGATACTCCCCGCTAGTTCTTCGATCGCCTTCATAATCTCGGCCGTGAACTTCGCCAACTCTTCACGCGTTGCTTTCCTACCCGCTCCCGGCGGGGAAAGCGGCGCTCCAAACGCGACGTCCACGCGAGCCAGCCGCAGCGCCCGGTCGGTGCCGTGTATGCAGGCCGGAACGACCGGCGCTTGCGACAACGCCGCGAGCAGCGCCACGCCCGTCTGCGGCGCGACGCTCCCGGTCAAATTCCGTGTGCCCTCGGGGAAGATCCCGATCGCGCCCCCCTCCTTCAAAACGTGGAGCGACCGCTTGATCGCGGCGGCAGCGCTCCCGTGCCGATCGACCGCATAGGCGCCCAGCCCGGTAATTACGGCGCCGAGCACCGGAATCTCGAACAGCTCTTTCTTCGCCATGTAGCGGATCCGGCGCGGGCAGAAACATCCCATAAACGGCGGATCGAAATACGAGATGTGGTTGCAGGCAACGATGAGGGGTCCGGTCGCGGGCACGTTCTGCGCGCCGTAGACGCGGGCGCGCCAGAGCGTTGAGGCCATAGCGCGAACGAAGGACCGCGCGAAATCGTAGAAGCCCGTATTCACCCTTCGACTCCGCTCAGGGTGACAGAGTCCGGGCGATGGTGCAGATTTCGGTGACGACGCCGCGCGCGTTCATATCGCTCGAGTCGATGATGTGCGCATCCGGAGCGGGTGCGAGCGGCGAGATCGCGCGGGATTGATCGAGACGGTCGCGTTCGTCGATCTCTTCGGCGAGACGATGGGCGTCAACGTCGACGCCGGCTCGTTCCAGCTGGAGGCGGCGGCGCTCGATGCGCGCCGCGACCGAAGCGGTCAAATAGATCTTGACGGGGGCATTCGGCAGCACGACGGTGCCGATGTCGCGGCCGGCCATCACGACGGGTCCACGTTCGGCAATGCGCCGTTGCGCGTTCACCATCTCGGCCCTTACTTCGGCATGAGCGGCAACCGTCGAGACGATCGCCGTCACCTCATTGCTCAGCAGCGTCGCCTCGTCGAGCTCCTCTCCGCCGGCCGTGATATGGAAGCCAAGCTGCGCGGATTCGTCGAGCTCGACTTGGATGGGCGACGATTGCATCAGACGCGCGAGTGCCGCACCGTTGTCCGCGTCGGTCCCGGTGCGCAGCGCCAAACAGGCAAGGGCGCGATACATGGCGCCCGTATCGAGATACAGGATCCCCAACCGCTCGGCGGTCGCGCGGGCTACCGTCGTTTTGCCGGCAGCCGCGGGACCGTCGATGGCGATTTGGAGGTGCGTTATTGCTTCGCCGGGGGCGACAACGCGATGCCGTCGGGATATTGCAGACCTTGGTTCGACGTCGCGTTCTCAAACGAACCGTGCGGATACGACCACTCCGACGCGTCGAAGTTCTGCGTGTCGGCCATCCATAGATGCGTCTGCGTGCGGTCGAGCGCCGTTTCGATGATGAATCCATTGGTTTCGAATGAAAAGGCCGGCCCGTAGGTATACGGCGGGTCGTAGAGATAGATCACGCTGCAGCAGTACGGATAGTTCGCATCGGCATCGTTCACCGCTAACGTACCGTACTTATCAATGGTGATGCCGATCGGATAGATCAAGTTCGAGATCAGCGTGACGGGCGTGGTCGATCCCTTCGCGAACTCGTCGACTTCGCCGTAGCCCGTGAGGTTGGAGAGCGTTACGAAGAGATTCCCGTTCTTGTCCACGACGCAGTCGTAGAGCGCTTCGGAGTTGGTATCGGTGAGCACCTGACTCGGCGACGTGTCGTTCTTCGCGTAGACGTTGATCGTATTCCCATAGCCGCCGCCGTTGGCCAAAATATCGACGCCATACGTCAAGGCTTTATTATTGTTACCGCAGATGCCCGCGGGATATCCGTTCGGATCGGTAACGGTCCGGTATGGAACCACGCTGCCGCGATGAAACTCCATGAGCGCTTGAGCGCCAGTGTTCGCCAGCCAAAGATTCTGATTGACGTTCACCCAAAGGCCTTGGGGCTGGTTCAGCCCGGTGATTTGGCCGATGGGCGTTTGATTCGAACCGGCGGCATCGTAGATGTTGACGTCGTTTGCATACGCATCCGAAAGGTAGAGCAGCGATGTTTTCGGATTGACGTGCTTCATCCACGAGTGCGTCGCTAACGGAGCGTGCCGGGTTCGTGAAAGACCGAGAAGCAGTGTCGAGTGACGCTGCGCCGGTCCCTGGAATTGTTTTGCTGCCGGCTGGGTTGCCGGCGCGACGGAGGACGTGCTGCCGCTGCATCCGGCGAGCAACAGGGGAAATGACGCCGCGACGAACGCGGCTCCGAAAAGAAGGCGGGATTGCATTACTTTTTCCTTTATATTGTAAGGATTGCGGAGGCACCGTCGTTGGACGCGCGGCTGTCGCCCTCCTAGCGGGCAAGCGCCCTAGGCAAAGACGCCCCCACGCGGGAACGAACGTGCGTGGCGAAGAGTCGTTCGGTTTACTTTTGTTCCGGCTGCGGCTTTGAATCGCCGCGCTGGCTCGGGCGATGTCCGCAGTGCGACGCATGGAACTCGTTCGACGAACGTCCCTTCGCCATTGCTCCAAAGGGCGGACGCGCCGCAACAACGTCCCGCACATCGAACGTGGGCCCGATTCCATTGCACGAGATCGGCTCGGCCGGCATCAACCGAATTCGCATCGGATTGCCGGAGTTCGACGCCGTGCTCGGCGGCGGAATCGTACCCGGCAGTCTGACGCTCGTGGGCGGTCCGCCGGGCGCCGGAAAGTCGACGCTGCTGCTGCAGATCGCCGCACGGCTCGCGGCGCAAGGGGAGGTCGTGTATGTCTGCGGCGAGGAGTCGGCGGCGCAAGTAAAGTTGCGCGCGGAGCGAGTGCTAGCCGGTGCGGACATGCTGCACGTCTATCCCGAGACCAATTTGCGCAGCGTGCTCGACACGCTCGATCGGCGCCGGCCTATTGCCATTGTGGTCGATTCGATTCAGACCGTTTGGCTGCCGGAGGCCGAAGCGTATGCCGGAAGCGTGACGCAGATTCGCGACTGCACCCAGGCGCTCATGGAGTATGCGAAACGCACCGGATGCGCGTGTTTTATCGTCGGGCACGTGACCAAAGACGGCGCGATTGCGGGACCGCGGCTCTTGGAACATCTCGTCGATACCGTGCTGTACTTTGAAGGCGAGACGAGCGGCGAACATCGCATCTTGCGCGCGTATAAGAACCGCTTCGGTTCGATCGACGAAATCTGCGTCTTTACGATGCGCGATTCCGGGCTACAGGAAGTCGCTAATCCGTCGCAGCTCTTTTTGGGGGCCCGTGCCGAACGCGCGAGCGGTTCGAGCGTTGTGGCCTCCATCGTCGGCTCGCGCCCGGTGCTCGTCGAAGTTCAAGCGCTCGTCGGCGAAGCCGCATACGGCACGCCGCGGCGACTCGCCAATAACCTCGATCAGCAGCGCCTCGCGATGATCATTGCGGTGCTTGAGCGCCGCGCCGGTTTCGCTCTCGGCACGCACGACGTTTATGCGTCGGTTGCCGGCGGACTGCGCATCGTCGAACCCGCAGCGGATCTCGGCATCGCACTGGCAATCGCATCGTCGTTTCGCAACGTTGCGATACCGGCGCAGGTCGCAGTCTTCGGCGAGCTGGGACTCTCGGGCGAAGTGCGCGGCGTACATGCCGCCGATCGGCGCGCGGCGGAAGCAAAAAAGCTTGGGTACACCGAGGTGGTGTCACCGAGCAACGCGCGCGACATTGCCGCCGCCATACGGTTGGTGCTTGGCTAAGCTCTTCGAGATCGTCCCCAACATTTCGGAAGGACGCGATGCGGCGACCGTCGCGGCGGCGCGCGCGGCGGTCGAAAAGGCCGGTGCGCGATTGCTCGACTGGAGCAGCGACGCGGTGCATCACCGCAGCGTCCTGACGATCGTCGGCGGCGCCGAAGCGGTGCTCGAGGCCGCAGTCGCGCTTGCGGGCGTGGCGCTCGACCGCATCGATCTGCGCGGCCATCGCGGCGTTCATCCGCGCATCGGCTCGCTCGACGTGCTGCCCTTCGTGCCGCTCGAGGATGCGATGCTGGAAGAGGCCGTGGCCCTCGCGCATCGGGCGGGGGCCGCGATTTGGAACCGCTGGCGCATCCCTTCCTTCTATTATGGCGCCGCGGCGCGGCAACCGGAGCGCCTTCTCTTGCCGGATATTCGACGCAACGCAGCATGGCTACCCGATGAAGGCGACGTGCAGCGGCACGTCAGCGCGGGCGCTATTGCAATCGGTGCACGTGACGTTTTGATTGCCTTCAACGTGGAGCTTGCGACCAACAATCTGGCGGCGGCACGCGAGATCGCGCTCGCCATTCGGGAGCGCAACGGCGGCTTGCGCTCGCTTCGAGCGCTTGCGTTTCCGCGCGGCGACGATCGCGTGCAGGTCTCGCTGAACGTCACGGATTACCTTGCAACGCCGCTCTATCGCGTCGTCGAGCTGGTCGCGCAACTTGCCGCCGAACGCGGAGTAGAGGTCTATGGCTGCGAGCTGGTCGGTTGCCTTCCTTCGGCGGCGGTCGAATCCGCCGCCGCATATTATTTAGGAGTTACCACAATTTGACACGCCCCTTCGACTCACTCCGTTCGCTCAGGATGACACAGGCGGTATTGCTCTTTGTGTCACTGCTCGCAGTTCCGGTCGCAGCCGCGGCGCAGGGCGGACCGGGCGACGGCGGCATTTACGCGACGACGCTGCAGAATGGTTTACGCGTCATCGTCGTCGAGGACCACGCTGCCCCGGTGGTTCAAAGCTCCGTCTGGTACGGCTTCGGGTCGCTGCAGGAGACACCCGGTAAAACGGGGCTCGCGCACGCTCTGGAACATATGATGTTCCGCGGTACGCCGGAAATTTCAGCGGGCGGCTTGGACGACGTCACGGCGCGGCTCGGCGCCCAGATGAACGCCGAGACGAGCTACGACTACACGCAGTTTTATCTCGAGATGCCGGCCGACAAACTCGACGTAGCACTCTATACCGATTCGGACCGCATGCAGCACGCGGCCCTTCGAGCCGCGGATTGGGCGATCGAACGCAATGCCGTGCTCAACGAGATCGACGGCGACGCAAGCTCGCCGTTCTTCAACCTTCTCTCGCGCGTTCGCGCCGCTGCATTTCCGAATCAGCCGGCCGGCCGCACACCGCTCGGCAGCCGCGAGGACGTCGTGCGCGCGACGGCAGCCGATATTCGAAGATACTACGAGCAATGGTACGCGCCGAACAACGCGACGCTCGTGGTCACGGGTGACGTCAACCACACATCGGTCTTCGGCAAGGCGCAACGCTACTTCGGCTCGATCCCCTCAAAGAGGCTGCCGGCGAAGGCGAAGCTGAATCCGGAGCCGTCGAGCGGGCAGCACGTCGAAGCGCAGTTTCCATTTCCGTTTGAAATTCTCGATCTCGCCTATTCGATACCCGGCGATACGCAACGCGGAGAGCCGGCGATCAGCACGATCAGCACGCTCTTGGAAAATCAGCGCTCGCCCTTCTATCGCGCGCTCGTCGAGAGCAACATTGCCTTAGCGATCGAGGCCAACGCCGACACGCAGCTGCGGGGCGGCTTGCTGCACGTCTTCATCATCCTCAATCCCGGCCGCACCGCGAGCGAAGCGCAAGCGGTTTTTCAAGCGACGATGAACTCGGTACTGGCCAACGGGCTCGACCCCGACTTGGTGGTCGCGGCCAAGCGCATGACCATTGCGGAACGTCTCTATGCCGCGGACAGCATCGATGGAATCGGCGGACTGGCCGGATATACGTACGCCATCGTCGGCGAGAAGCTCTCCGATGAAGATTCGCGCCTCGATGCGCTCACCGAGGCGGATTTAATTGCCGCCGCGCGCACGTACTTGAGCCGGCCTACCGTCGTCGGACATCTCTCGCCGAACGAAAGCCCGCCGCGCGGCAACTCGCAAAAGAGCAACGCCTCCGCAAGCGACGACTTCTCGAAACGCATTCCCAACGGCCCGATCGTCGTTCCGGCGTGGATCGCGCGCGCCGCGCGCACGCCCACGACCGCACGCAGCGTTCTCGCGCCGGTGGAGTTCACGCTCTCCAACGGCTTGCGCGTGATCGTCCAAACCAAACGCGATCGGCCCACGTTCGTGTTGCGCGGAAAGATCGCGTCCTCGCCGGCCTTCCAGCCTCCCGGCAAGGAGGGCATCGGACGCTTAGCGTCGGCGGTTGCGGATTACGGCAGCGCCGCGTATCCGTTTGCGCAGCGGCGCAAGGCCACCGACGAGATGGGCGCTATCGTCTCCACCGGCGACGATTTTTCGGCGCAAGGCACGAGCAGTGATTTCGATCGCATCGTGACGATTGTCGCGGACGGTGAAGAGCATCCAACCTACGCAGACCCGTGGCTCGGCATCGAACGCTCGCAGCTCGCGAATAGCCTGCAATCGGAATCGAGTATTTCCGGCGTGAAGATCGATCGCGCCTACGACCGGCTCTTACTCGCGGGCGACGATCCCACGCTGCGTCAGCCGAGCGCCCGCAGCGTCTCTGGGATCTCACGCGAGGATATGCTGACCTACACACAACGCTATTGGCGGCCGGACCTCACGACAATCGCGGTCGTCGGCAACGTTTCACCGCAGCAGGTAAGAACCGCGCTGGAATCGGCCTTCGGCGGCTGGGCAAACGACGGTCCGAAGCCCGATCCGCGCTTGATGCCGATGCCGGCCGCGACCAGCGGCCACGATTACATCGGTACGGCGGCGAACCAGGTTTACATTCGGCTGGGGCAGCCGGCGATCTCGCGATCGAACTCCGACTACGACACGTTTCTCGTTCTCAACCAAATTCTCGGCGGCAGCGGCGCGTACGAGTCGCGGTT
>JAFAOZ010000296.1 GCA_019247395.1 Vulcanimicrobiota bacterium
CTGTACGCCGTAATCGTTCCGTTGCCGATATTTGCAACATAGATCTTGAACGACCCTAGGCTTTGGCTGTGCGCCGTATAACCGACGCTTGATGGGATGCTGACGGTGCTGACCCCATTGCAAGCGGTTAGCGCTACGGAAACAACGAGAGCCGAGATCGAAACGCGCGTATTCATCACTATCCTCCGCCGTTGCCTCGCCCGGGGGCTACGGTAAAATCAAGTTTACGCTTCGCCGTGCCGGGAAGCAAAGAGCGCCAGCGCCGTTAAGATTGCGAAAGGAGCCATCACGAAGGCCATTACGCTTTGTGGAGATGAGGGGGCTCGAACCCCTGACCCCCTGCTTGCAAAGCAGGTGCTCTACCAGCTGAGCTACATCCCCGCGCGCAAGCCCTTTTGGCAGGTCGGCCCTTCGTCCTTCGACTTCGCGCCCTTACGGTCGCTTCGCTCAGGATGACACTCGAAAGCGGAGGCAGCGGCACCCATGGTAATGAATAGGGCGGTCCGGCCGATGGGGGCATAGCTCAGCTGGTAGAGCATTACGCTGGCAGCGTAAGGGTCAGGAGTTCGAGTCTCCTTGCCTCCACCAAAGAACGCCGGGTGCGATTAGATGTGGCGCCTGCCGGTTTTTCTGGCTCCCCGAACTTCCCAAACAACTCCGTAGCCGGAACCGCCTACGTTGGTCGTGCCGAAGATGTTGCCGTGCGAATCGAACGCCGGATTGCTGAAAACGTATTGTCCGTCGGTTCCGCCCGTGAAATCGTACAGGTCGACGTAGTTGTAGCTGCTCCCGGAGCGCTGCAGCTCATACACTGACCCGGCGCTGTACTGACCGTCGCAATGGGTGGTCCCAACGATATTATCGCTCGGGTCGAGGTACGCGGTGCGGAATTCGCCCGAGATTCCCCAGCCTGACAAACTGTAGATCGTGTTAAACGACCAGCTTCCGTTCGAAGGCGTCAGCTCGAAAAACGTGCCCCCGCCGCCGCCTGGACCTTGGGTGGTCGAGCCAAAGAGATTGCCTTGCGCGTCAAAGCTCAGGCCGGCGTACGGAGTCCCGCCGTCGCTTACGTTCCCGAACGTGTGGATGGTCTGTTCGGTCCATCCGCTCTTCGAAGGGGTCAGCTCATAGACAGTGCCGTAACCTTGGCCGCCGAGCGAGGTCGTGCCGTAAATGTTTCCCGCCCGGTCAAAGGTGATGCCAGCGTACGGCTGCGTACCGTCGTTTGAAGTCGCACCAAAGCTGTACAGGACTTGTTCCTTATCGACTCCCTTTGCTGGCGACAACTTGAAGACGGTGCCCTGCCCATAGGCGCCGCCGTATTGCGTGGTGCCGTAGATCGCGCCGTTTGCGTCGATCGTCAGGTCCCCGGCGGACGGATTGGCGCCCTGGGTGCTCTGAGTAAAAGCGTACAGCACGCGTTCCTTACGGGGCGCTTTACCCGGCAACAGTTCGAAGACCGTTCCGGCTCCGCCGCCGCCGTTCACGGTAGTCCCGTACAGTTTCCGTCCGGCGCCCGGTATCAAGCGGGCGTAAGGATTCGCGCCGTCGCTGCCGCCGGCGAACGTATGCAATACGACGTACTTATATCCATTAGCTGTATTCTTCAGCTCGAAGGCGGTGCCGTAACCGATGCCGCCCGAGCTCGTCGTGCCGTAAAGGTTTCCCGCGCTGTCGACGGTCAGGCCGGCAAAGGGATTTCCGCCGTCGGCACTGTCCTGGAACGTGTAGACGACTTGGAAGCTCGCCGACGTGGCTGGATGGGAACGAACGGTTCGCCCAGGGGCCTGCGCCGCTGAGGAAAACGCCGCTTGATTGGCGGGCGCTGATGGAAGATTAGCGACGCTGCTGCAGCCGGCGGCCGCGATCAAAAGTGCGACGAACCCGACGGGCAAGCGATAGTTCACAGGGCCTCCATGCTCTGAATCGTAGGTTAACGTGTTTTCGCCGTTTTTGTGGGCCCGTCATTAGCCGGCCCGCAGAGCGGCCGTATTTTAAAACATAGCATGAGCTCGCTCGGCTTGACAAGCAGTAAGGCTTGGACAGCGTTACCACAGCAACGCTTGGATGCGGAAAGCCGGCCTACGGCTTTCCGCCGGCCAGATTGATCGCGTTCGATTCGTCGGAACACGCCGTGCACGTGTACCAGATGTTTCGAGAGTCGAGCGGATAGTTAATCATTCCCGCGCGAAACGTCAGGTTCGTTTGATCGATGTTCCACGGCACGAGATCGATGGGTTTACCCTCATTATCAACGCGGCCGAGCATAAGCTTCGACCACCTGACTAGCGGCTGACGTTCGCCCGCGTAGTGACCGAAATAACTGCCGTCTTCATCCCAAGCGACACCTTTGGGGAGCGCTTCGTCGGCGTCGGCTTGTCCGATCGTCGTCATGCGCTTGAGAACGATCCCGTCTTTCGTTCCGCCGCCGTTTGACGGCCAGCCGTACTTCACGGGATGCTTCAAACGCGCCTCAACGACCTCGACGCGTCCATTAGTCGTGACACCCTTGGTCCAGAGGCGCAGTTCGCGATCGGACGCAGCGTAAAAGCGAAAATCGACGGGATGTCCGCACGCCATGCGCGGGTACTTCGAGATTTGGTGAAAATCTTGTGCGAGAATAAACGGCGCGTAATCGTCGAGCTTATCGCTGCGTTGGAAGCCTGCGTCGACTGCTTTACCGGCGCTCCCCGTTCCCCAACCGCCTACGTACGCGAAGGCCGTTTCAAAAGTCGCGTGCAGCCGGGTAGCCTTGCACGGTAAAAAGACCGTTCCCGCAACGTAGCTGTATCCCGGATTGCTGATCAGCCTGCGATATGGGCCCGTGCCCGTAAAGACTTTCATGTAGCCGGGCAGATGCTCGTAATCGTTTTCGTCCATGAGCAACGTGTGGATGAGGTATCGCTTTAAGCGCGCGAGCCTCGGATATTTCACATTTCCGCGGCTCGCCTCATAGGCAACGAAGAAATCCTTAAATCGCTCGCGCTGCTTGAGCCGAAATTCCTGAAGCCGTTCGAAGACGGCCGCCGAATGCGAACCGGGCTTCCACTCCAGGGCGGCCGCAGCGGTCGCTTTAGGAGCCGGCGTTTTCGGCTGCGGCGCCGAAGTCGAGCATCCGCCGGCAGCGACGCATGCCAGCAGCAGCGCGATCCGTTTCAAGGCTTAAGCGTCGCCGAGTAACGGCTCAGCAGCCCGTGGTCGTTCCGGTTACGACGTAGTTTTTCGATTTAATCGTCATCTGGTAGCACGAGTTGTCGACGTTGACCGATTTGTATTGCTGGCGGCTCTTTCCGTTCGAGGGTGAGAATCCGCCGCCCGCAAAGTGCAGCGTGTCGCTCGAGTTAATCGTATCGAGCAGCGACCACGATTGGGCGCGCTTTCGACTCTGATCGAGTCCGCTGCCGTTCTTAGTTTGCAGCATGTCGGCCGTCTGCGTCGCGGTGCTTCCGGATACCACGTAGTTGTACTTCATGTTGAGCGGATACGTCCACTGGCTTTGCGCCTTGAGGGAGCCGCGGGCGGACGTCGTTCTAACGTTCGAAGCGATCGTCGTATTTTGCGCAATGTTTTGCGTGAACTGCGACGACGTTACGTTGATCTTCTGCACGTTCGAGAACGAGATGTTCTGCGTTACTTCCGTGGTGACGCGCCCGCGCGAGGTGATGACATATCCTTTGAGGCTCACCGGATGCGTGGCCGTCGTTTTGATGCTTCCTTTCGCATTGCCGTATTGATCGAATTTCACGCGCTCGACGACGGTCTGCGCCGGCGCCATCGCGGTGCCGTTTTTGATCAGGCCGCCGGTAACTTGCGTCGAACCATGATCTTCGTACACGAGCAGCGCGCCGTTTGCGGCAAAGTAATTGTCGTCGTTGAAAACGGACACCGCAATGGTATGCGGGTTGCCGTCATCGAGCGTCGCCGCGAACGGGCTCAGATCGACGCGGTACGGCTTGAAGTTGAGCGTCTCAACACCCACGATAGGTATCCAGAGGTATGGATCGATGCCGCCTGTATAGATCCAGGGATAGACCGGAGCGACGCCGGCCGGCTGACCGTCCACGGTGACCTCGCCTTCGCGGAAAGCGGTGCCGCCGCAGTTGTTGAGCTTCTGCGCTAGGTCGTTGGGGAAGCAGCTGTACCAAAATTCGTCCCCGCCTTGCGATTCGAGGAAAACGTCCAGATATGCAGCGTCAACGTTCGTTGGGAACGTGAACGTGCCGGTCATCTGATCGGTCGGGGTGTTGAGGTCCACGTAGCCGCCCGTCGGCCCCGAGACCAGCGGATAGATGGCGTCGGCCACCACGGGTGCGGGGAACTGTTTCGTCGCGGGATAGAAGTCGAGCTCGGCCGTGCCGTAGATGATGCCGGTGTACTGCGAGTTGACGATGTTGTAGACCGATGCTTGCCCGATCGACGACTGCGCAAAGATCGGCGCGTATTCGGTGACGTCGCGCTCAACGTTCCACTGTGGGCTGGCGTTTTGCCCAGGCTCGGCGGTGGTTCCGAAAAACACGTTCGTCGCGCCGATCCAGACCGCACCGGTGCGATCGTACTGAACACCGGCGGTGACACGGAAGTGCATCTTAAAGATGATTTTGGCGTAAGGTCCGGGACAATTCGCCGGCGGCGTGTAGTTGAACGGATGGTCGCTGTAGTCCGCAAAATCGCCGACGTTGAGCTGCCCCGACTGCAGCGGCGGCGTATGTGGACTGAATAGCTTATCCACGCACGGCGCTTCGTCCGGATGCGAAACCGGTGGCTCCGCGGTCACCGGATAACCCGCGCCGCGGGATGCATCCGCACCCAAACCGCCCTTCGTGAGCGAGCGGAGCTTCTGTGCACTGCGCACGAGTGAGAGCGGACCGCGTTGCTGCACGGCGGCTCCCGAAGCATTGGGTATCGTTCCGTTAAGACCTCGGCCGGCGCAGGCGGTCAGTACCGCGAACGCGAGCAGAGCGGCCGCGCAGCGCGAACGGCAAATCCTCACTTCATGCGTCTCCGAGAACCTCCGATAACAGCGGGTTGGGTGCTTGGGCCGAGGCGCGCCATTCTCCTGGCATTTTGGCGCCGCCCAACGACGAGTCAGAACACAGCCGCTGCGATCTCAACTTGCTTGAGTCGCTTCTTATCGGGCCAGACCACTGCGTGCGCGGTCCACAGCGATTTCGAGCGGTTGGGAAAGCCCACGATAAAATCGTTAGCTTTGCACTCGTAGTTCATACGCATTCCTTGTACGACGTCGGTTGCGCCAGTCACGAACGTGCACGTCTCCCCGTTTGCGAGCCGAAGGCCCCAAGGCTCACCTTTCGGCTGGAGCATCTCCGTCGTCGAGCTCTCACCGCTATTGAGCGGTTTTTGCAAGCTGAGCAGAATCACGCGCCGTGAGAACGGATCGTCCGCGCACGCCACGACGGCCGCGTGCGCGCTGCCCGAAAAGCACGGGTCGTAGATATCGTTGCCGATAAAGCAGCGCCAGGCATCGAGCCGATTCGTCGTCAGTGCGTTCGAGAAACACGATCCCTTCGCTTTCCTTGTAATGGTAAATCCCGAGCGGAGCTGCCCGTGCGACCACGGTTGAACTATGAGTACGTTGGTGCTCGCCGTCTCCGCGCGCGCCGGCAAACCCCAGAAGGCACTTAACAATCCGAATGCAGCCCCGGCGGCGACCAGCGCGACTTCGGGAACTTTCAGCTTTGACAACAAGACAGCGAGTGCTCCAATCAAAAGAACGAGCGTGAATGCGTCGTGAACGATGCTGCGCCCAACTAAATACGATGTGCCCACCAACACACCGACGACCGCGACGGTGATGCCGCGAATGAACCCCTGCACGCGTCCATTTCGGCGGTAGCGGCGCAAAAGCGGCGTACCGAGCAGCACGAAGATAATCGACGGAGCGAAGATGCCGGCCGTGGCGGCCGCGGCGCCTGAGATGTGGTGCGTCAAATAGCCCACGAAAGTCGCCGTGATCACGACCGGGCCCGGCGAGACGATGCCCACCGCGACGGCATCCAAGAACGCGCGGTTGGTGATCCAGTGATACTGATCGACGACGTAGGCCTTGAGGAACGGGACGACGACGAGCCCGCTGCCGAAGATCAAAAAACCGGTCTTGAAGAAAAACAAGAAGAGCTTGATGGGCGCGACCGTCTGAAATCCAGTAACCGTCAGCGGCGCGAAGCCTTTCAGCGCGACGTCCCGCCCGGCGGTGCGCGGTTGCGGCGGCCGGCCAGCATCGGAGTTGGGGCGGTAGAAAATCACGATGCCGAGCGCGCCGGCGATGAGAAAGATCGCAACGAGCTCTTGCTGCAACACAACCGTTATCACGCATGCAGTCGCGGCCACCGCATAGGCGAGCCACTCGCTGCGTAGCGTCTTGCGCCCGAGATCCCAGCACGAGCGCACGATCAGCGCGACGACCACCGGTTCGACGCCATAGAACAGGCCCTGCAGTATTCGCGTGGAGCCGTATTGCACGTAGAGCATCGCGAAAGCGGTCACGAGTAGAAACGGCGCCGCGGCGAACGCGACGGCAACCGTCAATGCACCGGCCGTACCGTGCAAGATATAGCCGCAGTAGACGCCGAGCTGATAGGCGAGCGGGCCCGGGCATGCCGTCGCGATTGCTAGGCCTTCGTCGTATTCTTCCGGGAGTATCCAGCCGTAGCGGTCCACAAGATCGCGGCGCATATAATGCGCCAACGCGACGGGGCCGCCGAAGCCGGTTAATCCGAGCCGCAAAAAATACAGTGCGACGGCGGGGAGACTAGCGCTCATACAGCCACCGCATCAAGCCGGAGCGAACGACGCCGCGCTCGAGTTCGTGGACGCGCGCCATCAGCGGCGCTTCTTCTTCGCCCGGCCTCACGCGCAACGGCTTGCGCGTTAGCACTGGTCCGCGGTCGGTATCACGCGTCACGCGATGCAAGGTCGCTCCGACCCACGGGCTGGAAGCCGCAAGCGCGTCGGTCACTGCGCGTGGACCTCGGAAAGCGGGGATTTGCGTGCCGTCGGGCATCGTAACCTCGTCGCAGGCTGAGTCGAGCGGCAAAAAGGCGGGATGCAGATTCACGATTTGCTGAAATGCGTCGACAAACGAGTTCGAGAGCAAATGCATCCATCCGAGCATCAGCACGAGATCGGGCCGCTCGGCCGCCACTGCATCGAGAAGGCGCCGGTCGTACGCCTCGCGCGATTCGTCGCGCCGATTCCACACAACGACGTGCGATGGAATTCCGGCGTTCCGCGCGCGAGTTAAAGCAAATGCATGGAGGTTGTTGGACAACAGGGCGACGATCTCAATCGGCAGCCTCTCGGACGCTACAGCGTCGGCAACGGCTTGAAAGTTGCTGCCGTTCCCCGATGCCATGACGAGCACACGTCGGCCAAGTCGAAAGAGTGAGGTGGGCTCGAAACGCTCCGCCGCCGTCGCGCCGGCTGCGGCCGCATAAAAAGGAAGTAAATCTTCCGATACCGCGGGTATGAGCGCGCGTGAGAAACCCCGTG
>JAFAOZ010000316.1 GCA_019247395.1 Vulcanimicrobiota bacterium
CGTCGTCGCGTCCGTGGCCCTATCCGCGTGCAGCGGCCCGCTCGGGAACTCGCCCGCGCCGTCGTTCCCCCACAACGTCGGGCGCTCGCCGCTGAGCGCGCGCGCTCCGCCCATGCGAGCGTCGGGTTGCGGGAAATCGGTCGTCTACGTTACGTCGTACGACAAGTCGGTCTATCTCTACGACCGCAAGGCGACGACTCCGTGTGGCCAGATCACGGGCGTCGTGAATCCGCAGGGTCTCTTCGTCGACAAACATCTCAACTTGTGGGTGGCCGTTGCCGGCGACTGCAAGAACCAATACTCGAGCGTCTTTGAGTTCGCGCCCAACGGCTCGACACCGATCAAGACACTGCAGGACCCCGCCGGGCCGGCCACCGACGTCGCGGTGGATAATAAATCCGGCACCGTCTACGTCACGAACTTTTTTGGTTACACGAAAGGCTGCATCAGCGGCAACAACGGTGCGGTGGAAGTTTACGCCGGCGGCAGCACCTACCCGACCGGCACATTGAGCGACGCGAATATGAACTACGCGTTCAACGATGCCGTCGACAACCAAGGAAATCTCTACGTGACGTACCTGAAGCTCAATGGTCCGACCGGCAGCGGCCGCATCGACGAATGGTCCGGCGGAAGCGGCTCAGCAAACGATCTCGGCATCACGCTCGAGGCACCGGGCGGCATTCAGACGACCAGGACGGGCGCGCTGCTGGTTTGCGACCAGGCCGTCGCGTGCGGCGACTTCGAGCCCGGCTCAACGACAATGTCGAGGCTCTTCGCGACGCAAAGTCCTGGCGCGTTCGGCGTTGCGCTCGATAAACACGAGCATAACGCTTGGGTCGAAAACGGATCGCTCAGCGCCGGGCAGCTCCAGCGCTACCACTATCCCGGTCCCGACAAGGCCGCGAAAGAATCGATCAGCGTCCCGAATGGCGGATATGCGGGGGTTGCAGTGAGCCCTCCCGCGCCGCAGGGAGCTCCGTACTAAGCAGCCGTTGGATGCGGGCCGCGAGTGCGTCGCCCGTGAGACCGAAAAGCGCACGCTGCTTATCCTGCGAATCGTGCTGCACGAGCACGTTGGGAACGCCGATGCGCTCCACACGTAGCTTGAGCCCGTGATCTGAAACGAACTCCGCCACGGCAGTCCCGAAACCGCCGGCGAGTGAGTGCTCCTCGAGCGTGATCACGTGCGAGTGATCGCGTTCCAACTCGAGCAGCAGTGCCTCGTCCAATGGTTTCGCGAAACGAGCGTTGACGACGGTCACCTCGTCCTTCGACTCCGCGCCTTCGACGCTTCGCTCAGGATGACACAACAGATTGTAGGCATCGAGGGCGATGTCGACGGTGGTCCCGTAGGCGAGCACCGCGACCCCTCGGCCCCAGCGCAACACTTCGGCCTTGCCGTGCACGAGCGGCGCGAGCGGTTCGTCATGGCGGCCGCTGCTCGATCCGCGCGGATACCGGATGCCCGCCGGCGAGTTGAGCGAGAGCGCGTGCTCGAGCATGGGCAGCAGCTCAGCTTCGTTCCGCGGCGCCATGAGCGTCATGCTCGGCAGCGTTCGCAAATACGCGTTATCGTAGAGTCCCATATGCGTCGGTCCGTCGTCGCCGACGAAACCGGCACGATCCATGCAAAAGGCGACCGGCAAATCTTGCACGACCACGTCGTGGACGATTTGGTCGTACGCGCGCTGGAGAAACGTCGAATAGATCGCACAGACCGGTTTGAGTCCGTGTGTTGCGAGACCCGCCGCGAAGCAGACGGCGTGCGCTTCGGCAATGCCGACGTCAAAGTACCGTTCCGGAAAGCGCTTGCCGAACTTCGCTAGGCCGGTCCCGTCGGGCATCGCGGCGGTGATGCCGACCACACGCGGATCTTTTTCGGCAACGGCGATCATCGCGTCTCCGAAAACGTCTTGGAACTTCGGACGAGCGCCGGGGCTGCTCTTCTTCGCACCGTTCGTCGGCTCGAATGCGTTTGCACCAACGCCGTGGAAGGTTCGGGAATCGCGCTCGGCCGGCTCGTAGCCTTTGCCCTTGACGGTGCGCACGTGTAAGAGGACCGGGCGCTCGAGATCGATCGCGGTCTGCAGCGCATCGAGCACGGCCTCGTAATTGTGGCCGTCGATCGGGCCGATATAGCGAAAACCGAGCTCCTCAAAAATCACCGCCGTCTTTTCGGACGGCCCGATAAAGTGCATGGCGCCGATCTCGGCGCCCTCGATCGCCTTTTTGGCGGCGCCACCCAGCGGAATGCGCTTGAGCATCTCTTTGCCCGTGCGACGCACGAAGTTTGCGAACGGCTTACTGCGCAGAACTGATAAATACGATGAAATGGATCCAACGTTCGGCGCAATCGACATTTCGTTGTCGTTCAGAATGACCATGAACTGGCTGCGCCGATCGCCGGCATTGTTGAGCGCCTCGTAAGCGAGGCCGCCGGTGAGGGCGCCATCGCCGAGCACTGCAACGACGCGTTCTTTGCCGCCGAGCAGATCCCGCGCGGTGGCCATGCCGAGCGCCGCGGCGACGCCGGTGCTGGCGTGACCCGCGCCGAAGGGATCGTACGGCGACTCGCTGCGCATCGCGAAGCCCGAGAGCCCGCCGCCTTTGCGAATCGTCTCGAAACGATCGCGCCGGCCGGTCAAAATTTTGTGCACGTACGTCTGATGGCTCACGTCCCAGACGAGCTTGTCTTTGGGAAGGTCGAGCACTCGATGCAGGGCGAGAGTCAGCTCGACCACGCCGAGGTTTGGCGCTAAGTGGCCGCCGTTGACGGCGCACGTTCGAACGAGCAAATCTCGAATCTCACTTGCCAGCACATCTATTTCGTCGCGTTTAAGCTTCTTGACGTCGGCCGGAGAGTCGATGCGCTCGATAATCATTGGCTCGTTTATACGCACCCGCTACGCGATGCCCTGCGCCGCGGCTGCGACGCGCGCGGCAAGCGCCGCGGACTTGGGCGCTTCCCGAGCCATCCACAAAGCCTGCGACCAGTTCCATGGTTTCAGGATTGCGATGAGCGGCCTCCGCCATTCGGCGGAGATTTCGCGTTGCGGCGTATCGAGAACGACGCGCACTGCCGCGACGCGCGGCGCGTCGAGCAGCCCGGTCTCCATATCCACACCCGCATACCCACGTCCCGCCCACTGCGTGCGCGCGCTCCCGTTGACGATCTCCGATGACGTGACGAGTGGGTCGAAAATAGGCTCGACTCCGAGCGCTCGCGCTCGACTGGTCAAGAGCTCGACGAGCTCCTCATCACAGCACAGCGTTTCCCCCGACGGACGGCGGACCTCGCGCGGGATCAGCAACGTTCCCGCCGGCAGATCCGCGCGCAAACCGCCGGCGAGGCCGCAGCTGACGACGGTGGGGCCGAGAACGTCCTGCGTTTGCTCCAATGCGATGCCTGTTTGAATGATGTGGGCACCGGGCAATTCTCGACGCAGTGCCTTGCATTCGAGCGCGGTCGCTGCGACGAACGTAACCTTCGGAGGGTCCATCGAGGGTTTCTTTCGCGTGCGGTCGTAGGCTCATGCCCACCGCCCACACGAGGAGCTAGCCATGACCGCGACGAGCCAACCCTTCGTTTCCGACGTGACCGAGCTGCGCCGGCGCGCGCGCGAGCAGATCGAACGTGGTGCCGTAACGCAAAACTACGGCGGCGACGTGGCGCAGACCATTGAGCTGCTGCAGACGGCGCTCGCCACGGAGATTGTGTGCGTTTTACGCTACACGATGCATAACGTGGCGGCGGTCGGCATCGATAGTGAAAGCGTCAAGCAAGAATTCGCGGAGCACGCGAACGACGAGCGCGAACACGCCGAAAAAATCGCCGAACGCATCAATCAGCTTGGCGGCACTCCGAACTTCGACCCCGAAGGGCTCAGTACGCGGTCCGCGACTGAGTACGGAGATGCCGAAACGCTGGTCGACATGATCAAGGAGAATCTCATCGCCGAACGCATCGCGGTGGAGCACTATCGGGAACTGATTCGCTTCTTCGGCGATAAGGATCCGACGACGCGCGTGATGCTCGAAGGAATTCTCGCGCAAGAGGAAGAGCATGCGAACGACATGCACGACCTCCTCGTCGCGCACGAGGGCAAGCCGTTCCTTAGTGGCTAGTCACCCTTCGACTCCGCTCAGGGTGACACGGAACCACTCCACGGCGCGTTCCAGCGCCGCGCGAACCGGCGTCGGCGTGTAACCGAGAGCATCGTGCGCCCTGGAAGAGTCGGCGTACATGCGCTCTCGCGATAGCTTGACGCCCTCGAGCGGCACAGCCGGCGTCGCACCGGTGAACACGCAGCGCAGTTCGTCGACGTATGCTGCGGTAAGGGCTAACGCGTACGGCGCTCGCCAGCGAGGCATCGGGCGCCCGGTGATTTCGGAGAGCATCTGCCATATCTCGTCCATTGTGAGATTCTCGCCGCCGATTAGGTAGCGTTCGCCGATGCGCCCCGACTTCAACGCAGTGACGTGTGCCCGCGCGACGTCCTCAACGGCAACGAGGTTCATGCCGCCGTGGCCAGGCGCTTTTGCGACGATCTGCCCTCGCATGAAATCGAGAATCAGTTTTCCGGTCGGCGTCGGTTTTCGGTCTCCGGGCCCGACCGGCGCCGTCGGCAAGAGTGCGACGACCGGCACGCGCGATGCAAATGCAACGCGCTCCTGCTCCAGTTTCGAGCGGTGATAGCCGCTCTCGGCGTGTCCTTCGGTGGCAGAGCTCGAGGTCAGCACCGCACGCTCGATACCGGCAAGATGCGCGGCGGCGAGCAGGCTCGCGGTGCCGTCCACGTTGACGCGCGCGATTTCCACGCGATCGCGCGGTGCGAACGAATAGAGCGCCGCACAGTGGATTAAATAGCGGCATCCATTGAGCGCATGCGCAAACGCACCGACGTCGCGCAAGTCGCCACGAACGAAAGTAAAATCGCCGGGACCCGAAAGCGGGGTCCGCGCGAGCGCGCGGACGGCGTAGCCCGCGGCGAGGAGTTCGCGAAGGATATGCGAGCCGACGAAACCGGTCGCGCCGGTCAGAAAGACGTTGTCACCGCGAGCCACCTCGCGTTCTACTCTTGATTTGCTAGGGGCTCCTCGGCGGCGAGCCGTAGTACGCCGGAAGGAGTGATGCACATGAAGATTTTTCTCGTTGCACTTTTTGCCGCCGTCGCGATTGCCGTGCCCGGCTGCGGCCCAGGCGCGACGGTGGGTTCAACACCGGTGTATAATGGCTCACCGCTCTTCACCAGCCCCGACGCGATTGCGCCGCCGGGCGA
>JAFAOZ010000322.1 GCA_019247395.1 Vulcanimicrobiota bacterium
ATTTCGATCAGCGACAATACCGCGGCCGACGCGCTCATCCGCATCGTCGGCGCCGCAGCGTTACGCCCATACGCGTCCGGTAACGATCCGTTTCTGACGACGCGGGAAATGTTCGTGCTCCACTCGGTTCCCAATGCGGATCTGCGCGATGCCTACGTTGCCGCCGCGACCCCCGCGGCGCGCCGGGTCGTGACGCAGCGCGCCGCGGCCCGACCGCTTCCCACCGTCTCGCAACTCGCGAGCTCGCCGATGCCGGCGATTGAATGGCACTACAGCGTGCGCCGCCTCTGCGAGCTCATGGAGCGGGTGGCGAACCTTCCGCTGATGTCGATCAATCCCGGCGTCGCCGATCCGGACGCGTTCCGCCATGTGGCGTATAAGGGCGGCTCAGATACCGGCGTCATCAACATGACGACCGCGGTGACGACGCGACGCGGATCGCGTATTTGCTTCTCGGCGACGCTGAACGACCCGCAGCATGCCGTCGCGGAACTCGGTTTTGAGACGTCCTATTCGGCGGTCTTGCGCGCGTTGGCGCAGCTCTAGCCGCCCGGAATCGTGAGCGTCCCCTCCGCGAAGGGAACGCATTCGCCGGCGATGCGCACGCGGTCGCCGCAATCCTCGAGCCACAGCTCGGCGCCGCGCGCCGAGAGTTGCCGCGCGAAAAGCCGCGGTTTCGCCAACACGCCCGACCAGTACGGGGTCAGCGTGCAGTGCGCGGAGCCCGTCGCGTAATCTTCGGCGATGCCGTGCTTCGGAACGAAGTGACGTGAGACGAAGTCGCAATCGGCATCGAAACCATGGGCGGTGACGGTCAGCGCCGAGAACGGCAGCGCGGCAATCGCGGCGATGTCGGGCCGAAGATCGCGCACTTGCGCGGGGCCGGCGAGCACGGCCATCGCCCGTCCGCCGGCGGCCTCCCAAACTTCGACCGGCCGCATCCCGATCGCGGCCGCGATCGCGTCGTGCTCGCGTTCGCCGTCAGGCGGCATCGCCGGAAACTCGAGCGCGATTCGGTCGCCCTGACGCTCCGCGCGCAGCGGACCGGCACGCGCTCCGAAATCGATGCGGCTTCGGCCGGCGTGAAGCCGGTGAAGGAGCACGAACGCCGTTGCGAGTGTTGCGTGGCCGCAGAGCTCAAGCTCGCCGGCCGGCGTGAACCATCGAATTTCAAAATCGTCGTTGTGCGGCACGAAAAACGCCGTCGCGGGCAGGTTCTGTTCCGCGGCGACCGCCTGCAGCGTTCGATCATCGAGCCAGTGATCCAGCGGCACGACCGACGCGGGATTTCCGCGGAAGGCGTCGCGCGTGAACGCATCAATGTGATAGAAGGGAAGCTTCACCGCAGCCTATGGCACCGTGCTGACGGTCGCGCTGCTCGGATTCCTGAACAGGCCCTTTCCGATGACGTTGGTCGGATTTCCGCCTTGTGGATACTTCCATAATCCAACGTCGTGTTTGGCACCGTTCGGCCCATCCGGGGCGATGACTTTTGCGCCATCGAGCCAGAACTGCGCTACGTCCACCGAGCCTTTGAGCGGCACGGCGCGCACGCGTTTCGAATTCATTCCCGCGATCGCGAAATCGTAGATCGCGGTCGTCCCGTCGCCGATGGCAAGGTACCTGCCGTCCCACTGCAGGCCGCCCCAGGAGCCGAAGTGCTGGTGAAGCGTGACGCGCTGGAATTTCCGGGCGCCTTTGCGCAGCTCGATCAAGACAAAGTTATACGAGAAGTCGAGTCCGTCGACGAAGAGATTCCCCTGGTTGTCGTAGGCGCAGAAGAGGTATGCCTGAACGCCGCGGGCGTGGTAGAGCTTCACCAAACCGGAACGGCCGGTGAAGATCGCGACGCTGCCGGTATTAGAACCGGACTTTCCGTACGCGGTGACGGCCAGCGCATCGCTCGTCGGATCGGCGCTGCAGTCCCACGGCAGATAACCCGGATCGTTGAAGGTGGCAACCGGGACTTTTCCGGCGTGCGGGAACTCCAAGACCTGCTCTGATTCGGTGTTGGTGACGTACACGTTTCCGGCCGAGTCGGAGCAATCGCGCACCGGCGACTTAAATCCCGTGAGCGTGTCGATCAGCTTGCCGCTCGGGTACGTGTAGACATAGACGCTATCGGTGCCGACATCCGTAACGTAAAGCAGGTTTTTCGATACCGAAGCCTGAGAAATGTCGGCCGGTCCGCGGGCGCCCGCAGGCAGTCCGATTTGCGCGCCGGCGCATCCGGCGAGCGCGGCTGCGAGGAGCACCAGACGCATCACGAAGCTACTCGGTGTCGACGGGCGCGCCGGACGGCTTCTGATGCTGGAAGTAGCTCTTCGAGTGGCTCGAGGGGATCGGCACAAACGTTCGCGCCTGCTGCGTGAAGTCGAAGGAATCGTCGATGCTGGTCGCGCGCGCGTCCGTCGTTCCAAGACTTCCCAAGTTAAAGGTATCCTCGATGAACTTCAGGATGCTGCCGAACTCGTATTGCGTGTGGGAGATGTAACCGGGTTGGCTCGGGGTCGCCTCGCGCGCATAGGCCGAGACGATAATGAGTGGAACTCGAAATCCGAGCCCTCCCCACTGGTCGGCAAACGGCGGCGGCACGTGATCGTAAAAACCGCCCCAATCGTCCCACACCACGATGACCGCCGTATTCGGCCAGTACGTGGAACTCTCACCGATCGCGTTGACGATGCTTGCAACCCACGAAGGTCCCGTGTCGCCGCCTGGCCCGGAGGGATGGTCGGAGTTTTGGCGGTCGGGAACGATCCACGACACGGCGGGGAGCTGTCCGGCGCTGATGTCGCTGAAGATATTCGTTTCCGGCGTTGAAATGTTCGTCTTCCACTCGGAGCCTTCACGTACGGCCTTGATCGCATCGAACGCGTTCCAGAGCTTTCCTTCGCCGCCCTGAATCGGCGGGGAGTAGTACTTCCACGAAACGGATTTTGCGTCGAGCAGGTCGCGCAGTGTTGCATATGTTAGGCACGGATACGGGCCTAGCTGCTGCACCTTCAATGTGGTTCCGACAAGCTTCAAGACGGGCGTCCTGGTGCCTGACGGCGCGTCGCATCCCCAGGGAGTGTGGGTCGGCACGTCTACGAGACTCTTCGTCTTTGCCTGGTTGACGATCGTGGCTCCGGCGATCAAATCCTGATGTGCCGTAAAACTGCCGCTGCCTTGGGTTTGGAACATGGCATCGCCGAGCACGTACTGCCCCGCCATGAACCAGTACGGTACGATCTGCTGCGGATCGACGTACTGATAGGCGGCAGTGACGTTGCCGTGGCAGGCGCCGGCGCCCTGGCCGAAGCCGTCCATCTTTCCGCCGTCGAGCTGTTTGAGGAAGCCGCCCACGTAACCATGCGGAAAATCGCAGCTCTCTTTGAGGTTGACCTTCGCCAACGGCACGTAGACGTCGCCGCTGGGCGTCTGCATCAAGCCTTGCGTGGCACCGTTTGCACCCGGGAATGTCGCAAAAAGGTCGTCAAAGCTCCGGTTCTCTTGAACGACGACGACGATATGCTGAATGTAGTTTGAGCTGTTCTTCTTTTTATGTGAATCGCTCAGCGGAAGCGACGACGTTCCCGGCGCAGCGGAATTTCCGGTGCACGAAACCATCGCCAGCGCGGCGGCCAATAGCAGTAGCGGGGCGGAAAGACGCGAGAGCTCCAAAGCAATCCGATGCTTTCCGGCGTCCGGGGGCCGTTCCTGTTCGCTACGCCGACTCGCGCTCGCTCGCTCGGGTGAAACCGATTGCCGCGCTGCCGGCGGACGCGAGTGCGAGCAGCGCGCAGAGCATCATGGCTGCTCGAAAGCCGCTTAAGTACGACGATCCCGCGGTCACCAACAGACCAAGCAGTGCGACGCCGATAAGGCCCGCCGTCCGCGCGACCGCATTGTTGATGCCCGACGCGACGCCCGCATGCTCGACCGGAACCGAGTTCATCACGGTCGTCGTGAGCGGTGCGACGAAGAGCGCGCCGGCGAATCCAAGAATCGTTGCGGCGGGAAAAAACGTCGTCCAATAGGAACCGCCGGCGCCCGGAACCGCGTACGCGATGAAGCCGGCGGCCGCAAGCAGTGCGCCGAACAGTAGCGGCGTTCGAGGACCGATGCGATCGACGAGGCCGCCCGACCATCGTGACGCCGCGGTGAGGATGATGACGAACGGCAGCAGCGCTGCCCCAGCAGCGGTCGGCGTGTAGTGATGCACGTTGATGAGCACGAACGGAACGAAGAACATGCTTCCGCCTATCGCCGTATAGAGCAGGAACGTGTAAACGTTTGCCATGCTGAAGCTGCGCGACGCGAAAAGATCGCATCGCATCATCGGATCGGGCGTGCGTTGTTCCGCGACGACGAAGAGCGCAAGCACGGCGAGACCGGCAGCGACGACTGCAAGCGGTCCGGCGGAGACGCGACCACCGTTCATCGCAATCAATCCGTAAACCACCAATCCAAGACCGGCGGTCGCAAGCGTGGCGCCGAGTACGTCGATTCGCCGGTCGCTAGACTCGTCGCGGCTTTCGGGCACGTGTTCGGCAAGCATCAGCACGACGGCGAGCGCGATCGGCAGGTTAATTACGAAAACGTATCGCCAGGAGAGATGCTGCGTGAGCCAGCCGCCCATCACCGGTCCTAGCGCGCTGGTGAGCGCGCTGAAACCGGACCAGAGGCCGATGGCGCGTCCGCGGCTCTTTGCATCGTAGGCGGCGCTGAGCAATGCCAGACTGCCGGGCGTCGAAAGCGCGCCGCCGATGCCCTGCACGCAACGCGCCGCAATCAGCGTCGCGACGTTGGGCGCGAGCGCGCAGGCCGCCGACGCGAGCGCGAAAATGACGATGCCGATCGTGAAGATCCGCCGCCGGCCATAAAGATCGCCGAGCGCGCCCCCTAAGAGAATCAGCGCGGACAAAAAGAGCGCGTATCCTTCGATCACCCATTGCATCTGACCGGTGGTCGCATGCAGCTCGCGCTGCATGACCGGGAGCGAAACGTTGACGGCCGTGCTGTCGATGAAGGTCATCGAGGAGCCCAAAATCGCGGCGACGAGGACCCAAGGCACCTTCACGCTCCCGCCGTTCCCGAAAACGCCGAAGGTGTCATTCCGATTGCCTCGGCGAAGGAACGACTATGAGTGCATTCGATCGGCCCTTGCGCGGCGCAATACTCGCCGCGGCCGACAGCGCGCTCGTTCGCCGCGCCGTGACGCGGTACGGCATGCGGCTGGGTGCTCGACGCTTCGTCGCGGGAGAGACGGCCGAACAGTTTATGGCGGTCGCGCGCGAGGCTAACGCGCAAGGGTTCGCCGTCGCATCGACGATTTTAGGAGAGAGCGTCAACGACCGCGAGGAAACCCTCGAGGTAACGCGCCGCTACTGCGCGCTGCTGCGAGCGTTCGCCGATGAGAAGCTCGATGCGAACGTCGCGTTCAAGCTGACACACGTGGGGCTCGACATCGACTGGGCACTGGCACTCGACAATGCGTCGCAGATCGTTGCCGCGGCCGCCGAGAGCGGACGCACCGTCAGGATGGATATGGAGCAATCGCGCTACGTCGATCGCACGCTGGAAATTTTTCGCCGGCTGCGTCAACGATATGACAATGTCGGCTTCGTTCTGCAATCATATCTCTACCGCAGCGTGGACGACCTCGTTGCGGTACTGCCCCTCGCGCCGAATCTTCGCATCGTCAAAGGTGCATACTTAGAGCCGCCGGAGCTCGCCTATCCGCACAAGCGTGACGTGGATGCGAATTATGTCAGACTGCTGGAGACCGCACTTTCCCACGACGGCTACACCGCCGTGGCGACCCACGATCCGGAGCTGATCGCGCGTACCGCCGAATTTACCGCCGCTCGTGGATTGCCCAAGCAGGGCCGCTTTGAATTCCAGATGCTCTACGGCATCGCGACGGGTTTGGCGCGAATGCTGCTCGAACGCGGCTACCGCGTGCGGCTCTCGATTCCGTTCGGCGAGTACTGGTTTCCTTACTTGATGCGGCGTCTCGCCGAACGCCCGGCAAACCTCGCCTTCTTTCTCAAAGGCGCATTTTCGAAGTGAAGGGCATTTACGCTGCCGTGCTGACGCCGGTCGACGAACGCTTCGCGCCCGACGCTGCGCGCGCGTTGCCGTACTACCGCGAGCTTTTGGGGCGCGGATGCGATGGCCTCAATCTGCTCGGAACGACCGGTGAGGCGATGTCGTTGAGCGTGAAGCAGCGGGTCGCGTTCATGGAGGCGATTGCTTCGAGCGGGTTGCCGATGGAGCGTATGATGGCCGGCACCGGGGCGGCGTCGCTCGACGATGCTGCCACGCTGACGGCGACGGCGTTCGGTTGCGGGTTTTCCGCTGCGCTGATCATGCCGCCATTCTTTTTCCGCGATGCGGACGACGATGCAATCTTTCGCTTTTATGCCGAGCTTTTCGCGCGAACCAATCCGCCGCGCAACGGCGTGCTGCTCTACAACTTTCCGCGTATGAGCGGGATTGCGTTCCGGCCCACGCTCGTGGCGCGGCTGGTTGCCGAGTTTCCGCAGGCGATCGCGGGCATGAAAGATAGCTCCAACGACCCGGAATTGCAGTCGGAGATTCTCGCCGCACACCGCGACCTAACGATGTTCCCAGGCTCGGAGAGCGATCTGCTCTCAGCGAAGCGCCGCGGCTGCGCCGGATGCATCTCGGGGAGCGTTGCGCTCTGGCCTGAGCTCGCGCAGGCGGGTTTCCGCGACGAAGACGAGACGCAGGCGCGGCAACTCGCGCAGCGTCGAGCGCAGCTCGATGGCGTGCCGTTTATTCCGGCGGTACGGTATCTTACCGCGAATGAGCGCAGCGAACCCCAATGGGAGCGCGCGGTGCCGCCGCAGCGCGGGTTAACGGCGGAAGAAGGGCGAGCGCTTCGAGCCCAGGTTAAACGCGGTTAGGTTGCCGTTGAGATCGGAACAGTAGACCCAGCCGTCGACGACGATCGGGCTCTGCCAGTGCACGGGCCCGAAGGCCTTGCCGGATCCGTACGCCGAGCTATTCCAAAGGAGGTTGCCGTTCGTTGCGTTGAGTGCGACGATCGCGCCATCGTACGCGACGAAGAGGATGCCGTTTGCAACGATCGGCGTCGTGCCCTCGCCGTTGGTCTGAGCGGGACTCGCCTGCCAGATCTGCACGAGCTGGCTCTGACCCGAGCCGTTCGTTTTCAGCTTGTAGCCGATGACGACGTACGAAAAGCCCAAGAAAACCCAGGCGTTGCTCGATGCGTCGCTCCAAACCGCCGGCGACGAAAAGAGCCCTTGCGGCAAGTCGACGAGTTGCAGCTCGTTGCCGACGCCGGGAAGCGCCGCGCGGTTAACCAGCTTGAGCACGGCGTCCTTACCGCCTTGCACGAGCATTAAGGGCGTTTGGCTTTGCGTTTGCGCCGGAAGCATTGCCGGCGACGTGCTGCCGAGATCCACGTCGCCCTGCTGCAGCTGCTGATAATTCGTTGGCGTGTAACTGCCGAGCAGCGTCAAGAGGTCCGGGCTGAGGGACACGACCGAATCGCCGTAATTTTGGCCGCCGGTGTTCGCGTCGAAATTCCCGTTGCCGGTCGAAGCATAGACGCGCCCGTTCATGGACGAGTCGGGATCGACCACCGCTCCGCCACGCGCCCAAATGCCCGACCGCTGCTGCGAACAGCCTCCTCCGCTCAGCAATCCGTGCTTCTGACTGCAGAGCGAATTGAACACGGTTCGCTTGCCGGTGCTAAGATCGATCGCGACGACGTGCCCGTCGTACGGCGTGGCGTCGCCGTCGTACCCGGAAATCGTTGCGTAGAGATAGCCGTTTGCGACATTGAGCGGTGATTCGTCGGCCTCGGTGCTCGGAATGCGCGTGATGCGCGCCGGAAATCCCTTGCCGCGAATCTCGTGTCCGTTCGAAGCGTTGAGCTTATGCACCATCCCGTCGAGACCGGGCGCATAGATTGCCTTACCCGACGGGTCTTCGGCCGGCGTCGAGTGGGTGTAGTTCGGCCCGTGCGTCGAGAAATGCCAGAGGATCTTCCCCGTGGCGGCATCGATGCCGAACGTCTCGCCGTTCAGTGCAGTCTGATAGAGCATCGAGTGCGTCGAGCGACCGATGCGGACGTGTTCGATGAAGATTGGCGTCGAGTCGGCGGTCGCGCCGAGCGAGGTCTGCCAATGCTCGCGCAGACGATGGACGTTCGCGACCGTCAGCGTCGTTTCGGCGGTGTTGAAGCTCGTGCGTGCCGGATCGAAACCGAAGACCGGCCAATCCACGGCGCGCGCGGGCAATGTCGCACAACTAAGGTAGAGAACCGTGCAGGCTGCCGCGACCGATTTGCTCATGGTGCCAGGTTGGCGGCCGGTCCGTTGGGCCCTGCGAGGACTTAGCGCTGTAAACCTTAAGCTGGCGCCATGCAGGTTCGACCGCGCATTCCGGACACCCAGCAGCGCCGCTCGCTGGAGAAACGGCGCAGCATTCGCGAAATCGTCTTCGGAATGCAAGACGGCATCCTCACGACGCTCGGAATCATCACGGGCGTCGGCGTTGCCGAAGGCGCTCGCTCCGCGGTTTTCATCAGCGGATTTTTGGCGTTGCTCGCCGGCGCGCTGTCCATGGGCGTCGGCGAATATCTCGGCCGCAAATCGGAACGCGAGGTCGTTGCGGCGACGATCGACTTGGAACGGCGTGAAATGGCCGACGATCCCCAAGGCGAGTTCAGCGAACAGGTGGCCTTTTACAAGCTCAAAGGTTTCAGCTCCGAAGAGGCGGAGATGATCGTGCGTCGCCTGACGCAACACCCCGAAATCTTCCTTTACGAAATGGTGCGCGATGAGTTCGGTATCGACCCCCGCGTCGCCGAAGAGAGCGGGCTGCGTGCGCCGCTTTCAATGGCGGGCTCCTTTGCGCTTGGATCGCTGCTTCCGATCGCTGCCTTCGCGCTGCCGCTTTCAATCGGCGCGTCGACGCTGGTATCGCTGCTCTTTGCGCTGACCGGACTCTTTGCCGTGGGGTATTATGCCGGAACACTGAGCGAGCGTAGTCCCTTCGGCAAGGGCTTCGAAGTTGCACTGTACGGTTGCGGCGTCTTTATCGTCTCGTATCTCGCGGGTCACTTTATTCCGCCGCTTTTCGGGCACGCCCCCGTTTCGGTCGGCGGCTGATGGAGATCGTCCACGCCCTCGTCGCCGGCCTGGCGCAGGCGGCGGCGTTCTTTTGGGATAGCCTCTTCGGCTTGATCTTCGGATTTCTCATTTCGGCGATCGTGCAAGTCATGCTCACGCCCGCGACGATGGAGCGGTATCTCGGGCCCGGGCTCAAAGGGTTGCTCTACGGAGCGGGATTCGGCATCATTTCGTCTGCATGCTCGTACGGCGCGGCTGCGGCAGCGCGCGGCTTCTATCGAAACGGCGCCGACGCGCGTTCCGTTTTCGCCTTTCTGATCTCTTCGACCAATATGAACGTCGCAATCTTGGTTCTGTTTTGGTCGCTTCTCGGCTGGAGGTTCGCCTTCGCCGAGTTTTTTGGCGGCGTCATCATCATCGGCGTCGTGACCGCTGGTCTTTCGCTCTTTTTTCGCGGCAGCTCGCTGCAAGCGCTGCAGCGTGGCTACATTCAAGCCGAAGCACCGGAAACGGAGGAGACCTGCGAGCATCACGGTCACGGCACGCATGCGGCGCGGCGCGATTGGAATGCCGTGGCCGCGACGGCGTTGGCCGACGTACGTATGCTGCGCACCGAGTTGATCGTGGGCTATCTCATCGCCGGTTACGCCGCGGCGCTCGTGCCGCCTGGATGGCTCGCCGGCGCCTTGCATGCCGTCGGCAGCGTTCCGTTCGCCGGATACGTATTGCTGCTCGCGACCGGCTTGCTAATTGCGATTGCCACCTTCGTGTGCTCGATGGGAAACGTTCCGGTAGCGCGTTTTCTCGCAAACGTGGGCATTCCGCTCGGCGCGAACACCACGTTCATCTACGGCGATCTGTTGATTCTGCCGTTGATCGCAATTTATCGCAAATCGTTTCCGCCGCAAATCACAGCGGCGTTCGTCGCGCTCTTTGCAATTGGGGCCATGTTTGCCGGTGCAGTAATGGAAAAGCTGATCGGTAGCACGCTAGGCGGCGTTGCAATGGGTTCCATGGCAATGAACGATCGCTTCACATTGATTTCAAACATTGTTGCAATCGCAGCCGTGCTCGTGGTTGCCATTGCGTCGCGACGGGCCGCTCTAATGTTCCGCTAATATAACGGTGTTAATTGCGAACAGCTTGGGTCACAATACAAGCATGTTACATGTAGTTCTGCTCGCAGCACTAACGGGACCCGGGGCCGGATCGCACATGACGAAAATGCGGCCTATGGGTGGACCAGTACAGAGCGCTGTTCGTGACCCGCTCAAGCCGCCGCGGCAACCACATCCTCCGCAGCAGCCGCAACCGCGCCCACATCAGCCAGCACCGGCGCCACACCGAGCACCGGTTCCAGTCAAGCCGGTACCGGTCCAAAAACCGCCCGCTTAGTCAATAACAAGAACTAACTCAAGCGAAGATCCGCGCCCCGGCGAAGCAAGAGACAAGAAGCTCGCCGGGGCGCGTCACTTTATCGAGAAGCCGAGCGTTATCCCGGCGTGAGGGCTCCGCGAGCCGCGGCAATCGCCGCGGCGCTCGCCTTTTTGATTGCAGCGTCACCCGACGATCTGCGCAGTGCGCTTCAGTCGACCGCGGCGTCATATTACCGGCACGCCGGTGCGGTCGCGAGCGTCGCCGGTGCCGACACGGTGATGGATTATTACGATCGTTTGATCGACGATGCGGCGTCGCTCGGAGAACGCGCCCCCGGCCGTTATCCGTCGGGACTTTGGGAGAGTACGGTGCATGCCGCGTCGGCGCTCGATTTGAGCCTGGCGACGCAGTTATTGCAGCGATCGTATCAGCCAATGGCCGAAATCCGTGGCCTCGGCGAGACGTTGGTGCGTTCGAGTAAAGACGGTACCATGCAGCCCGTCGCCGTTTACGTTCCAACGTCGTACTCCGCGCAGCGACCGGCGCCGTTAATCCTCTTCCTGCACGGAAATCAGCAGGCGGAGTCGCATTTGCTCGCGCCCCAGTATCTGCGCGACCTCGCCGAGCGAAGCGGCACGATCGTCGTCGCGCCCTACGCACGCGGCGCCTACGATTTTCGTGGCGTCGAGAGCGATCTCGACGACGCGTATGAGGCGGCAAACCGGGCGTTTACGATCGATCCACGCAAGCGCTACTTAGCCGGCTACTCAATGGGCGGATTCTCGGTCTTCCGGATCGCGCCGCTGCATCCGGCGGAGTGGTCGGCGGTGATGTCGATCGCCGGTTCGCTCTTGCAGTCGCGTTCCGGCCTGCTGCTCTCGACGATGCCGCAGAACGTGCGCTACTACATTGTGACCGGTTCCGGGGACGATAACGTCCCGACGCTATGGCCGACCGAGACTGCGATTTTCCTTCGCGAAACCGGCCGGCCGGTTTCGTTCTACGCGCAACGCGATGGAACGCATGCCCTTTACACGCTGCAGCCGGCGCTGTCGCAGGCCTGGAACGATATGGAGCGCGGCGTCGTTCGCGCGCCGTCGGGCCTCACCGGCGCCCCCAACCTTCCCGAGGCGGCCCCGTAGCCGCGAAGTAAATCCGCGTGCCTCCGCAGCGCGTTGAGGAGGGGAAGTGCGTAACGGCAATACCAGCGAAGAACGACAGTGTGGAAGAGGCAGGCCGCCTCATGGACCGAGTGCGGGCGCGTGATGCCGACGCATTTGAGGCGCTGTACGACCAGTATCATCGTCTGGTCTACGGCGTGGCGTTTCGCGTGCTCTCCGACGCCGCGGCGGCCGAAGATGTGACGCAGGCGGTCTTTCTTCGAATATGGAGCGCTCCAGAGCTTTTTCGCGACGGCAATTTCGGCGCGTGGGTCGCGCGAATCGCGCGTAACCGAGCGTACGATATTGTGCGCAGCCGCAATTTGCATCCGCAGAGCGAACTGCCGGAGACCCTGCCGGTCGAAGACGCCGTTGACGAGACGGTGATTGCGAACATGAGCGGCGAACGAGTGCGTCTGGCGCTCGAGCAGCTTCCGCCCGAGCAGCGAGAGCCCATCGAACTCGGCTTTTTTGGGGGCGTCACGCACGATCAGATCGCTCGCACAACGGGCCTTCCGTTGGGGACCATCAAGACGCGAATTCGCACGGGCCTGCGGCGGCTACGCGCTGCACTGCAAGAGACGGTGACGGTATGACGCCGCACGACGAACTGCTCGACAGCGTCGCGGCGTACGCGCTTGGAGTCTTGCCGCCGTCGGAGGCCGCCGGCGTCGAAGCGCATCTGCAAACGTGTGCGCAATGCCAAGCGGAATATCGCGAACTGCGTCCGGCGGTTACGGCGGTTGCGTATTCGGCGGAAGCGTGTGCGGATCCGACGGCCGGTGCGGTGGCCGCGAGCCCGCTGCTCAAAGCTCGTATCATGCGGCGGGTTCGCGCCGAGGCGGCATCGCGGCCGTCGTCCCGGCGGTATTCGCCCGCGTATGCGTTGGCAGCGGCATGTCTTGCAATTGCGATTATCACGGGGCTCATGGATCTCTCGCTCAGCCGGAGGCTCAACCGCGAGCTGGCTCAGAGTGCCGCTCAAACCCAGACCATTGCCGACCTCACTGCCGCCGATTCGCGGCGCTATCATTTCTCCGACGGGATGGTCGTCATGCGCGCCGATCGCGTCTACCTGATGATGCACGATATGCACGCCCCGCCGCCGGGCCACGTCTATCAGGCGTGGACGCTGGCGCACGGCGCCAAACGCATGGCGCCCTCGATGACGTTTGCGCCGGGCAACGGCGGCGTCGCGTTCGTGCGACTGCCCGAATCGGCGACGAACATCGCAGCGATCGCAGTCAGCGTAGAGCCGGATGGCGGCTCGCTGCAGCCAACCACCAAACCGATCGCCGTCGTTAGAATCTAAGCCTAAATCCAAACGCTCGCCTCGTTCGTTCTTTCCGAGAATCGAAACGCTCTGGAGCTTCGGCTCGGAAAGGAAATCATGAATAAGGTGCGATTGACCGCCGCTCTTGCGGTCGCCCTTGCTTCGGCCGGCACGGCCGTCGCTTCGGCAAAGCTCATGCCCAACGTCGTCAACGAACCGACGCGGTTCGGCGGATCATGCTGCGTCTACACCGGTGCGCCCGCGCTCGCCGTGACGCTGTCGATGGTGGAGGCCGGCGGCGGCCCGAATAATTTCAGCACGGTGACGCTGCTCAAGACGCTGACCGGCCCGCTCTTCAGCCCGGAAGTCGCCAAGCTCAATAAGGAATATGGTGAGGCGCAGGTCGCGCAGTTCCTGAAGACGTTCGACTTCGTCGTCAACGACTCGCTGCGGATCGTCACCATGAAGAAGATCGCGCTGCCGAGCCAGCCGAATCCCGATCCGAAAGATGGCAAGGCACTCGCCGCGGCGCTTTGGCAGGCGGGTCAGACCGGCGAAGGGTTCAACGTGGAAGTCATGCTGGATCGCGCCGTGTCGCACCCGATTCACGTTCAAGTAATGAAAGACATCGACGCGAAGTACGGCCTGGCGGCCGACGCACAGTATCACGCGATTCTCACGACTGCGATGAAGGATCTCGCCGGCGCGTATCACTTGAACGCCTCCAATATGTAATGAAGTAAAAGAGGACGGGGCGGCGCGCGACGACGAATCCGCGGCCCCATGCTGCGATTTCGTTTGACCGTTGCCGCCCTTATCATCGCCTCACTGAGCCTCCACGCTGCGGCTTCGGCTGCTCCGACGGGTTTGGCGTACGACGCGGTTACGAAGTTTGCCACGAATGGCGACGCATCAGCCCAGCAGCCCGGTGATTTCAATGCAGATTTCACCGCGGCTGCGTCGTCGCAAATGCCGGACCAAGGCAGCGGAGGCGGCTTTTTCGGCAAGATCCAACAGGCCGCCGCGATGGCGCACGGCATGGAGCAGATGATGAAGACCGGCATCGC
>JAFAOZ010000105.1 GCA_019247395.1 Vulcanimicrobiota bacterium
CCTTGAGTCGTGAACATATTGATGGCGAGACCATACTGCTCGGCCATCGTCCAATACGGGGCGATATCGGCCGGATTCACGTAGACGTAGGGCGCGGCTTTTTCGGTTCTGCCGTTGCTGGGGAACTTCGCCAAATTGAAGCCGTCCATCGCGCCATTGTTGTAGGCCGCCACGAAGCCGTCGTAGCTATGGTTGAGGTTCTCCTGACCGGCGAGTGCGACTTCTTTGAGCGTAATCTTCCGCTTCTGTCCGTTGACCAGCTCGTAGCCGAACGTCGCGCCGTTCGCGCCGGGAAACGTCGCGAAGAGGTCGTTCATCGTGCGATTCTCTTGGATGATCAACACGATGTGCTGGATCGGCGTACTTCCGCTGGGATGCTGCCACTGATGCGAAATCTTCTGCGCAGCGCCCGCGAGAGACGAAGGAAGGGTCGATGATGCGCCGCTGTTGCATCCGCCCAGACTTGCAACTGCGATGAGGACAAGGGGAACTAAGGTTATCTTTTTCAACGGGAAGGTGCTCCTATTTTTTGTGACATTGTACGCGAAGGTCGCCGCGCGAGCAACCGGAATGCTGTCGCTGTGCGAATCTCTGTGAGAGTAGCAGTGCGGATTTGGCCTCTTCTCCTCTCGCTCGCGCTAACGTCGTGCGGCTCCGGTCCTTCGCCCTACGTTACAACCGTCGGCGTACTCGAGCCCGGCAGAACGCTCGCGGTTCAGTTGGATTCGGGCAGATTCGACGCATTTCAACCGATGCGCGGACAGCGCCGCAATCTCTTCACCGTCTCCGCAACGGCGCTGCCGAAGACCACGCCGGCACCGCCACGCTTGCACGCTGCTCCGCTAGGCGTCGTCGTGCGCGCTGTCGGCGCGCTCGATTCGCTCCTGGTGCGTGTACCGGACGGCGTGAACTTGGTCGTGGAATCGGAGCGCGGCGACGTCAACGTCACCGATATTACCGGCAATGCGCGCGTGGTCGCACGCCGCGGAAACGTGACGCTCAAGATGCCCGGTTACGCGCAGGCCACGGTCGGCGACGGGAATCTCTCGGTGATGATGGGCGCCGCGTCGTGGCCGGGAACGCTCGGGTTTTCCACGCGGCACGGCGACGTAGAGCTGTGGGTCATCGCAAAGGCCGCGTTTAGCGTGCACCTGCATACCGATAACGGCACGCTCTTCAGCGACTTCGGTTTGCGCGGCGTCTCGAACGGACCCGCGGAAACCATCGACGGCATCGTCAATGGAGGATCGTCGCAGCGCATCGACGTCGAGACCGCCACCGGATCGATCCGCCTACTGCGGCTGCAGCCGCAACCGTGAGCGAGCGAGCAGCGCTTCGCGCGCTTTGATGAGACGCACCATCGCATCGTTGTAGGGCGTCGGCGTGCCGGTGCGCCGGCCGAATGCGACTACCGCACCGTTGATGTGATCGATTTCGCTCGGATGCCCCGACTCGAGATCGTAGGCCATCGAGCTCTTTGCATCCGCGCCGAGCGCGACGACCTCCGTAACGTATTGCCAGGGGTTGACGAACGGCAAGTTGATCTTGAGGGCGGCGGCAACGCCGGCAGTTTCTTCGGCCAGTGCTTCGGCGAGCCGCGCCGCGTTGGCATCGCGCGGTATCTCGCCAGCCTCACAATCGAGCAGGGCTGAGAGCGCGTTGACCGATGCGTTGGCGACCAGCTTGCCCCACAAGTGGGGACGGATGTCGTACACGACCGACGCGCGCAAGCCGCTTCGGGTCAAAAGCTCGGTCACGGTGCGCGCCGTCGATTGAGAAGCCGTCATCGCGCCGATGATGGTCGTGCCTGCTTCGGAGCTTCGCACGTGACCGGCTACGATCGTATGCGCCGACTCGGTCGTTATGCCGAGAATCACGGGCACTGCGCCGCCGAGCGCGGTTTTGATCGCGTCCTCGTTTCCAATCCCGTTCTGCAGCGAGATAACGGGCGCGGAGGGGTCGAGCTCGCCGGCAAATGCCCGCAGAGCCCGCAGCGTGTCGACGGCTTTGACGAACAGAAAGAGCATCTGCGAGTCGTACAGATCTCGCGCCTGACGCGCGACGGTCACGTTGCGCGCCGGCTCGTCGTTGACGCGCAGTCCGTCGCGCTCGACGGCGGCGGCGACCCCGTCGTTATCCTCGAGCATCGTGACCTCGCCGACCGCGGCGAGATGAAAGCCGAAGAGCGTCCCCATCGCTCCGGCGCCGATGATACCGATGCGCACCGCTACCTACCGGCCACTAGAACTGATACTGGAAGCCGAACGTATTCCGTCGCGACGCGTGCGTCACGTCGCGCTGCCCGAAGAAAAGCTCGGCGCTCGGAGTGAGGTGGAGATTCCCATACAGATCCACCATCGGATAGTTCAAGCCGTAGATGCGGGTCTCGAAGCCCAATCCGTGCAACGGCGCGTACTGGCCGAGCACGCCGAGCTGCGAATAGAGCACGCCAGCGCCGAGATGCAATGAGCCGGCGTTTTTCTGCAGCACGGCATTCCAAGTTGTGTTCGTGCCGATTGCGTTGGCGCCGACCATGACGCTCGTACTTCCATGCGGGAGCAGCACCAGGTTGAGATCGCCGAGCGGCCCCTGGCTGTTTGTCAGCACCGGATTGATGCCGAGATTGTGCGGCGGGGAGAGCCCGCTCATGCGCAGCTGTATGGCGACGAGATTACGAACCACCTGGCCGAGCTTGCTCTGCAAATGCGCACGCAGCTCCGGCGAGACGCCCGTCGCGCTCGGCGCCGGCGCGCTGCCCGGATAGGGCGAACTGCTCGGCACCGTCAGCGGAGGCGCGGTCGCGCCGGCATCGACGCCGTAGACACTGCTTCTTCCACCGAGCTCGCCCAGCAGCGAGTTTGCCTTCTGCATGACGGCATCGAGATTGGCAATCGTGTTGCGCATCTGCGCCTGGGTCGCCGGATCGCCCGTAACGGTGCGCAGATCTTTGGTCAGCGACGCAAGGTTCGCGGTTGCGTCGGCGATGTTCTGCGTTGCTGCGATCACATTCGTCTTCAAACGCGGATCGGTCGCAAAACCCTCAAGCGCGGTCATCGACCGGTTGAGCGCGAGCGCCGTCGATTGAAATTGGTCGAGCAACGCTCCGACTTTCGCTGAGTCGATGGTCGCCGACGAGTTGAGGGTCGCGGAGAGCTGGGCGAAGTTCGCGCTGGCTCCGATCAGCGGATCGGTTACTCGCGCA
>JAFAOZ010000114.1 GCA_019247395.1 Vulcanimicrobiota bacterium
CTATGCGCGGGGGCTCGTGCGGGTCGAGGGCGCCTTGCTCACGCCCGGAGCGATCACCGTGAAATGACCGCGCAACCCTAGGTCCGGGCCGGGTATCACAAGGGATATGCGGCGACGGTACATCGCCTTCAGCAGTTCCAAGATCCCCGACGGCTGTCGACGGAGGACTCTTCCTTAAACCATGCCTTGTACGGCGACGGTTCCTAATCTCTCGGCTCGCGAGCAAGCGCACCACCTATACGAAGCGATACCCCCCGGCCTCTTCCGGGTTCAGGATGAAAACGAGCGTATCGCCTGGCGCGTCAGCCCCGAGCCGTTTGCATTGTCGGCAAGCGACGCCGATGCGATCGAACGGCTTGGTACCGAGCTGCTGCGCTTCTACCGCGCGCTCAATTCGCTCTACAACCGCAGCGCACGCGGAACGGCCCCCGCATTTATCGCGGAATATCTCGACCAGGGTAAGCCGGAACAAGTCGTCAAGCTGGCGCGGCAAAATCGCTTCAAGCAGGACGTACCGGGTGTAATCCGCCCAGACCTCATCCTGACCGCCGACGGTTTCGTTGCAACCGAGCTCGACAGCATTCCGGGCGGTATGGGTTTTGTCGGCGCGATGACCGAGGCGTATTGTGGGCTCGGCATGGAGAGTTTTGGCGGCGAAGACGGCATACCGGCGGGCTTCGCGGCGATGCTGCGCAACGCCACGCGCGCCGAGCGGCCAACCGTCGCGATCGTCGTTTCCGACGAGTCGGCCGATTACCGCAACGAGATGGACTGGCTTGCGTCGACGCTGCGGCAGCGTAATCTGGCCGATGCGTGGCTGCGCCGTCCCGAGGAGCTCGTCTTCACCGAAGACGGTTTTTTCATTCGTCACGATGACGGTCGGGAAGCACGCCTCGACGCGATCTATCGCAACTTCGAACTCTTCGATCTCTTCAACGTGCCAAAGCAAGAGCTCATGCTCTACGCCGCGCGGCACAATCGCGTGAGGATGACGCCCCCGCCGAAGGCAACCCTGGAAGAGAAACTCGCCTTCGCACTCTTCCACCATCACGCGCTTGCGCCGTTGTGGCGTCAAGAGCTGGGCGACGAACCATTCGAGCGGTTGCAGCGCATCTTTCCCAAAACGTGGGTCATCGATCCGCGGCCGCTTCCGCCACAGGGCACGATTGCGGGGCTCGAAGCCGGCGGAGCGCCGGTCTCCGATTTTCGCCAGCTGATCGCGCTTCCCAAGAGCGAGCGCGCGTATGTCGTGAAGCCCTCCGGCTTTTCGCAGCTCGCCTGGGGTTCGCGCGGAGTGAAAGTCGGCGACGATCTCACGCGCGACGAATGGAGCGAAGCGATTGAAACCGCACTGTCGTCGTTCGAACGGACGCCATGGATCTTGCAGCGATTTCACAAGGGCAAACTCGTGCGTCAGCGGTACCTCGACCGCGATCGCGACGAGATCCGCGAATACGAAGGTCGCGTGCGGCTCTGCCCGTACTATTTCGTGACCGGCGAGCAGAGCGTGCAGCTCGGCGGGGTGCTCGCGACGATCGCGCCCGCCGATAAGCGGCTCATTCACGGCATGAGTGACGCCGTCATGACATCGACGATTCGCACAGCGTAGGAGCAGAGTATCAGCCTCGTTCTCTGCCGCCACGGTGCGACGGTGGAAAATCTTTCGAAGCGCTTTCTTTCGCATACCGATGCACCGCTCGGCGCACAAGGACGCGAGCAATGCGAACGTCTTCGCGCCGAGTTGAAAGCCTTTCAGTTCGAGCGCTGCATCGTGAGTCCGATGCGCCGCGCACAGGAAACGCGCGAGCTCGTCGCGCCCGATCTGCCGTTCAGCGTCGAGCCATCGCTGCGTGAAGTCCACTTCGGCGAATGGGAAGGCAAGACGCAGGAGTGGGTGCAGGAGCACGAACCCGAGCTCTTTGAACGGCGCCGGCGCGATCCGGTGAGCTTCCGCTTCCCCGGCGGCGAAAGTATCGAGGACGCGGCAACGCGGGTCCGCCCCATTGCCGAGCGCTTAGCGAATGCGCGAGCGACGCTCGTGATCGGTCATCGCGTGACGCTCGGAGCGCTCGAGCGGTTGTTGCGCGGACTGCCGCTCGATTCGCAAGTCGTAGAAGGGCTGCAGCCGGCGGAGTTTAGGGTCGTTCGCGGGTAAGCGTCGCGCTCTGCGACGGAACGATGACTTCATCGGGAACGAGCGTCGCCGGATCATACCAAATCGTCACTACCAGCGGTCGCTCGATCGATAAAAGCGCGTCGCTCCCAGGCACTCCGCGCGGACGCGGAATCGAAGCCTTTGGGTTGATCGTTAGGAGTTGCGCTTGTGCGCTCGTCGGCGTGAGCCACGTCACCGCGCTCTCCTGCCACGCGCCCAGCTGCGCGGGCAACGCAAAGAGCCCCGCCAGCAATCCCGGTTCCACGACGACGAAGTGCTGCGTGTTCGGCAAGAGCCCGACGCGTTGCGTGCCGTTCATCAGCGTTCCGCTGACCGTCGCGTATCCGCCGCTTACGGTTACGGTCACGCTCGGGTTCTGGCCCGGCGTATGATAGCTTCCCTCGTACCTCAGCGGCGCGAGGTCCGCGCCGAGCACGAGCGATGCGGTCGCCGCGAGCTGCATTCCGGCAAACATCGCCGACGAATTCTCATCGACTTCGTTTTCACCCGACCGGCTCTGCACGGTCGCCGACCATTCGCCGATCGGCTGCCCGCCGAGGGTCGCGGCATAGCGGTACGTCGCCGGCGCGGGAAACGTAGGATTGGCGCCAGCGGCGGCGAGCAGCAAGGCGGGCAAGA
Organism: Vulcanimicrobiota bacterium; assembly: GCA_019247395.1. Classification (GTDB taxonomy): domain Bacteria; phylum Vulcanimicrobiota; class Vulcanimicrobiia; order Vulcanimicrobiales; family Vulcanimicrobiaceae; genus Cybelea. Next base: position 2,795 of record JAFAOZ010000114.1, read on the forward strand.
GCATCATGAGACCGCCACCGGCCTTTTTGCGATGTCGTTGAGCGTTTCCAATAGAATATCGATCTCCGAATCCGTATTATACCCGTGCGGTGAGACGCGGATCGTGCCTGCACGGTAGGTGGTTATGATTCGCTCATCCTCCAGTGCGCGTCCCAGCGCCATGGTGTCGCATCCGGGCAGCGCAAACGTAACGATGCCCGACGATACGCCGTTACCCCGAGGCGATCGAATTTCCGCTCCCAGCCGCCGCAACCCGTCGCAGAGCCGGTCGGTTAACGCGAGAACGTGTTGCGCGATCTTCTCCTTGCCGCTTCGCTCGAAAAGCTCGATGGCCGAAACGAGGGAGAGCGTGCCGATGAGATTCGGCGTGCCCGATTCAAAGCGCATCGCGTCCTGCGAGAACCCCTGCGCGTGGTTGTGAAAGTCCCACATATTTTCGACCGAGCGCCATCCCGGATTCATCAATTGCACGTGCGCGTCGAGGCGTTCGCCGATGTAGAGCAGTGCAACGCCGTGCAGTCCGAGCAGCCATTTCGCTGCGCCCGCGTAGACGGCGTCGACGCCCGTCTGCGACGCATCGAGCGTAAACGCGCCGAGTCCCTGCATCGCATCGACGCATAAGAACGCGCCGGCCTCATGCGCGGCTTGCGCGAGGCCCGCGAGGTCGTGCCGATATCCGTCGGCATAGGAAACCCAGGAGACGGCGACGAGCCGCGTGCGCGGCGATATCGCGCGCCGTAAGAGCTCCGGAGTCAGACGTTCGCGCTCCGTTTTCAGTAGCCGGACGTGGACGCCGCGCGTACGCAGCGCCATCCATGGCACCGCGTTCGCCGGAAACTCGTTATCGCACAACAACGCTTCGTCGCCGGGCTTCCAATCGAACCCGGATGCCACGATGCTCGCGGCGGCGCTCGTATTCGCCGCGATTGCGATCCGCGTTCCATCGACGCCG
>JAFAOZ010000007.1 GCA_019247395.1 Vulcanimicrobiota bacterium
AAATGTGTCATCCTGAGCGAAGCGCCGTAGGTGCGGAGTCGAAGGATCCGCTAAAATTATTTCTTATGCCGGCAACGGGCAAGCTCGTGAATTCGAAGCCAATCTCCAGCGATCAACGCTTCCTTCTTCGCGCGCGTCCACCGTTTGAGCTTCTTCTCGCAATCAATCGCATCCATGACCTCGTGGAACTCGGAGGCATACACGAGCTCAACGGGACGGCGCGTAAACGTGTAGCAGCCCGGATCGGTGCCGAGGTTGTGTTGCGCGACGCGAACGTCGGCGTCCTTCGCGATACCGGTGTATAACGAATTATCCGAGCAGCGCACGATATAGACGTAGTAGCTTTTCATATGCAGCTTCTGCGACGAACTGCATGCGCATCAAGTTTAGCCCGCGCGTCCTTCGACTTCGCTCGCTGCGCTCGCTCCGCTCAGGATGACACAAAACTGCCGAGCGCCCCGCGCAAGGTACTATTCGCGGGCGGCGATGGGATATACGGCTGGGCTTCGCAAGCCGTTTTCGTCGACGCTGCGAACGGCGATGATGTCATCGTCCTTCGATACGGAGACCGTTGCTTCCGTAACGTTGCCGACGTTGCGGGCATGCGCCCACTGCGCGGCGTCGGTCGCGCGCCAGAGAATTTCGTAGGCGACTGCGCCGGCCGAGGGTTTCCAGCGCAGCGTGGTGTCGTAACCCAGCCGCCGCAACGGCATCTGCACGCCGGCAGGCGGCGCGGGGCCGAGCGCCAGCGTCGCCAACGCCGCGACGTTGGCCTGCGTTGCGCGCCGTAAGTACTGCGCGTCGATGAACTGCGGAAGATCGCCGTACTGGACGCCGTTCTCCACGCGGACGTCTTGATGCTGGTGCGTGAAGTTTTCGTGCGCCTCGACAAAACGAATCGCAGCGGCATATCCCGCGTCTTGAAACGATTCCTGATCGCCGCCGCGCATGAACCGATCCGAGCGATAAATTTGGCGAACGGCGAAATCGGACAGGTAGACCGGCACGATCTCGGCGACGAAACGAGACAGCTCGCGCGACGGCGAATCGTTCTCCGAGCCGACGAGATTGACGCGCGCGTCCTCCGCGCCGCTGGGAATGGCTTGGCTGAAGACGCGAATGACGTTGGGCTCCGAGCGTCCGTCGCCGCCGACGGAGTTGCCGATGATGTCGTTATTGAGAACGGCGAGAACCGGCGCGTGGCGCGCCACCAGCTCGCGCGCGTAGTGATTCGAGCCCCACAGACCGAGCTCTTCACCGTCGAAGCACGCAAAGACGATCGTGCCGCGGAATTGCGTCGATGCCATCACGCGCGCCGCCTCGATCACGGCCGCGACGCTCGAGCCGTTGTCGTCGGCACCCGGCGCCGTACCGGCGCCGTCGGTGCAGCGCCCGTCGCAATCGTCGTAGTGGCTCGACATGATGTAGACGCGGCCCGAATCGCTTCCGCGCAGCGTCGCAATCACGCTCGACTCAAGCACGGCGCGCGGCGTGCGCGGCGTCTTCGGCTGCGTATACGTATCGAGCGAGACGGTCATACGGCCGCCGGTCGTCGCCGCTATTGCTTCGAACTGGCGCGCGATCCAGTCGCGCGCCCCGAACACGCCGTGCGACGGCGTGGAGCTGCGCTCGGAGAAGTCGTTGCGCGTTCCGAACGCGACCAGACGATTTACATTTGCCTGCAAACGGCCGGCATCCACCTGGCCGACCATCGTCGCGATCGGCGCGTACGGGCTCAGCGCCGGCATCGGGTTATCCGAATCGAGCGCTGCGACGATCAGCGCGCCGGCGAGAACGAGTGCCTTCATCTCTTCGTAGGATCTGCCGGCGATCGCGTAGGTAGCGCGTGTGACCTTGTGGATTGCCGCATAGGCGGCCGAATAGTCGTAGGCGTCGGCGGTCATGATCGCCAGGACGAAGGGCGAGTCGCCGTACGGTTCGACGATCGCGACGTCGTTGAGCATACCCTCGATCTCACCGGTCTTGTTGGCCACCGGGGTCCCGCGCGGCAGCGCGGCCGGGATGCCGTCGCGATCGGTCTGCCCGAGCATGATCTTGACCATCTGCCGGCAATGTTGCGCCGAAACGATCGTTCTTACCCCTTCGCGCGCGCCGCGCTCGATGAGGTAGAGCAGCCGCCCCATATCGGCAGGCGTCGACACGTTGTCGTTGTGGTGCACGATCGCCGAGTAGTCCAGAAACTTGCGCGCGAGATGCGTGCGCTCCATTCCGGCTCGTCGCCCCACCGCATTGATATGCGAGACGCCGAAATGCCCGATAAGAAGATTCGCGGCAGTGTTATCGCTGAGCTGAATCATCGGCACGATCAGCTCGCGGACGGTGAAGCGCTGGCCGTTATCCGCCTGTGCCATGAAATCGGAACCGCCGATGAGATCGCTGCTGTAAAACGTAATATGCTCCGAAAGCGCTCCGGGATGCGATTCCTCGGCGAGAAACGCGGTCGTCATGATCAGCACTTTGATCGTCGACGCAGTCGGGAACCGGTGCGAGGCATGGTATTCCACGATCGGCGGTCCCGAGGCCATCGTCCGCGCATACACGCCGATACGGCCCGGCATGGATGCTGCGATCGCGCGAACTTTGGCGCCGACCGACGGTGCCGCGAACGCCGGCACGGAGATCAGGGCGGCGCCGGCGGAGCTCAGGAAGGCGACGCGTTTCACGAGCCCGTTCCTTGATAATGGCGAAGGCCGACAAGCCAGAACGCGTACGCCACTCCCAGCCACGCCAAACCGATCGCCGGCGTCAACAATCCGACCGCGGGGTTGAGATGCAGTGCGACTTCGGTTTTCTGTAAGAAAAACGTTGCCGGGAAGTAATTCATGAATGCAAACGGCAGCACGAAGGCGAGCACGATGCGCACGCCGCGCGTGTAGATGCTGATGGGATATCGCGTGAAGTCCTGTTCCAGCGACATCACGACCCAGCGAATCGTGTCGACGCGCACGAACCAGAACGAGCAGGTCGCAACGACGAGCGAAATGCCAAGGTCGATCAGCGCGCCGCCCAAGATGATCAATGGAACGAACACGATGAAAATCCAGTCGACGCGTACGTTTGCGGCAGCCGTTGCCGCCGCGAGCGTCGCAAGCCCGAGGATCAAGCCGTCGGGAACGATCTGCTGCGGCACGGTGAGGACTTGAAAGAGCGTATCGAGCGGTCGAACGAGGAAACGGTCGAACCGGCCTTCGCGGACGTAGTCGGGGACGCTCACGACGGTAAAGAAGAGCGTGTTGTGCAGCTCGTGGCCCGCCATCCACAGCGCGTAGAGAAAGAACATCTCGCGGAACGTCCAGCCGTTCATCGACGGAAATTGCCGCATCGTGACCCAGAGGGCTCCCAGTGCGACGCCGTGATAGACGATCGTAAAGACGAACCACATCACGAAGTTGGCGCGGTATTCGAGCAGGGTCAGGAAGTTAATCCGCCAGTATTCCGCGTAAGCCCGCAGCATCGATGAAACGCTTCGGTGCCGCGATGACTCTACCCGTGCAAGCGCCCTATCGCCTGGATTTGACGGCCGACGCGTTGCGCCGGTTGGCCAGCAATGTGGTGGACGTCATCGGCGCCGACGGGACCTTGTACCGTGCGTTGCAGGATGAGCGCGGCGCCGAACTCGTCGCGGTGCGCTCGGCCGGAGGCGCGATCGAAGTGCGAGCGACCGGTCGCAATCCCGAACGCTGGCTGCCCGCCATCGCGCGAATGCTTGGCACGCAAGTCGACCTCAAGAACTGGTATGCGCGGGCGCGAACGATTCCATGGCTCGCGCGGCTGGCGAGCTCGCTGCGAGGTCTTAAGCCGCCGCGCTATCCAACGCTGTGGGAAGCACTCGCGCACTCAATTCTCTTTCAGCAAATTTCGATCCACGCCGCGGCGGCGATCATGCGGCGCGTGGTCGAACGGCTGGGAACAACCGTCGGGCTCGAAGAGGTGCGGTGCGTCGCCTTTCCGCCGCCGCAGCGATGGCTCGACGTCAGCGATGCGGTCTTACGCGAGGCGGGAACCTCGGCCAACAAGATCGCGCACCTGCGCTCCGCCGCTGCGGCCGTCGTCGAAGGCGATATCAGCGAACGAGAACTGGAGCAGCTCCCCACGCCCGAAGCCGCGCTTCGCCTTTGCGCGATTCGCGGAATCGGCCCGTGGAGCGCATCGGTCGTACTGCTGCGCGGGATGGGGCGCCTCGATACGTTCCCGCTGCGCGATTCCGGCGTCGCGCGTTCGCTGGCGCTTATCTCCGGTGAAGCGCAGGTGGATCAAAACGTGCTGCTCGAACGGCTCGGCGACGTTCGCGGGATGCTCTACTACCATTTGCTGCTTGGCCGCATGCGCAATCTTTAGCCCCCTTGTACGATGACGCGGTTCGATGCCGCACGCCAAACCAGTGACGACAACACGGCGAAAAGCACCAGCCAGAGCAGCTGTGCCAGAATGCTCGCAGCCCATTGCTCGGGCGGAATCACGCCGACATAGATCAGCAGCGGCGTGGAATAGATCGCCGCAAACGGCAGCGCAAAAACGATCCGGCCGAGGATTCCGGGGAAGAGCGTGAGCGGAATCACTTGACCCGAGAGCAGATCGGAGACCCAGCGCACGATCAGCTGCGCGGCGAACGTCTCGAGCGTCCAAAAGGCGATGCAGTTCATCAAGAAGTTGAGAAAAAAGTTTACCCCGTAGCCGATAATGAAGGCCAAGAAAAATGCCGCAAACGTCGCCGGCGGGGCGACGTCGATGTGCACGAGCAGCAGCGCGCAGAGCAGCGAGGGGATGACTAAGAGCGCGTGCAGCAGCGTCTGCCCGAAGCCGTCGCTGAAGAAGTAGAGCGGCACGCTGATCGGTTTCATCAAGTCGGTAGCGATGGTTCCTTCGCGAATCTTCTCGCGAATGAGCCGCGTGCCGTCGACCTCCAAAATCAGCGACATGAGCATGGCGATCGTCGCGTACGTGATCATGCTATGCAGCGGCAGATTTGTCGGCGCGGCATTCTGCGCGTACAGCGCCGTCCAGAGTGCGCGCAGGATATAAACGCGCAGCACGAGCGAGCCGATCTCCATCAGCACTTCGATGCGGTAGGTTGCCTCGCGCGAGAACGCTTTCTTCGCGAACTCGACGTAGGGGGCGAGGTTCAACGGCCCTTCTGCCGTTTGATCGCCGCCTGGCGGCGCTGCTCCATCTCTTCGAGCTCGAGCATCATCACGTCGACAACTTTATCGACCTGCGTCGCCTGGGTCGGCGGCGGCTCTTCGCCGGAGCGGCGCCTTGGCGCGGGCTTCACGTTGCGGTGCTCTTCCAGCGCGCTGTCTTGCGCGTGCGTCTTACGCAAGAACTTCGCGTAGGCTTCGGCGGCGCGCGCGGGTATATCGTCCCCCGCTTCGAGATTGAAGATGTCGCCGAGATGACGGGCCTGCGCGCCGGAGCCCGCGGTGACCCGCTCGTTCGCACGGATCAGCGAGCGGTGCGCTACCGCACTCCCGTCCTCGAGCGTCGCGCCGTTGAAGACCTGCGCGCCGCCGGCGATGAAGCAGCCGCTTCCAATCGTTGCGCCGACAACGTAGGCGAGCGGCCCGACGATACAACGGTCGCCGACCGCGCAGGGAAACTGCAGCGCACTTCCTCCGCTTGCCTTGATGACGGCGCCCTCCATGACGACGCTTTGCGATCCAATCGTGATCGGAGCGCCTTCAGACGTAACGACCGCGCCGTGCAGAACGGCGCTTTCAGCACCGATCGTGACGTCGCCGGCGACGATCGCACTCGGCGCGACGTACGCAGTGGAGTGAATTTTCGGCCGTTTCGTTCCGCTCGATAGAATCATGATGCGTCCTCCTTCGACCGGCCGCCGTATCCTTCGACGTAAATCCGCCGGATGATGGATTCAAGATCGGGTTCTTCCAGACTCACGTCTTCGACGCGATAACGTTCGCTCGCTTGGCGAACGAGCAGATCCGCTCGCTGAAGATTGCGGTCGAAGCGAAACCGCGCGATTGGACCCTCGACTTCTGCGACCGCAGCGCCATCGAGGTGCGGGCGTTCGACGGGTTCGCAGAAACGCACGACCAGCGTGCGAAAGCGGCCGTATTCGCTTTTGATGCGATCGATGTCGCCGTCATAGATGAGCGTACCGTTGTCGATCAGCACGATGCGCCGGCAGAGCCGTTCGACGTCCGCCAGGTCGTGCGTGGTCAAGACGATCGTCGCGCCGCGTTCGGCGTTGATGCGGGCGATGAACTCGCGAATCGCTTCCTTCGCCACGACGTCAAGCCCGATCGTCGGCTCGTCCAGATACACGATCTTTGGGCTGTGAAGGAGCGCCGCGGCGAAATCTCCGCGCATGCGCTGTCCGAGCGAAAGCTGACGCACGGGCGTTCGCAAAAAGCTGCCCATGTCCAGAATTTGCACGAATTCGTCGAGGTTGCGGCGATACTGGTCGCGCGGCACACCGTAGATCGCGCGGAGCAGCTCGAACGATTCGACGAGGGGCAAGTCCCAATAGAGCTGGCTGCGCTGCCCAAAAATCACGCCGATGTTGCGCCCGTTCTCTTTGCGCTGCTTCCACGGCACGAGTCCCGCAACGCGGACTTCACCGGAGGTCGGAACGAGGATGCCGGTAAGCATCTTGATCGTCGTCGATTTCCCTGCGCCGTTGGGCCCTATGTAACCGACGAGCTCGCCCGGCTCGAGCGCGAAGCTGACGTCGTCGACGGCCACGCGATCCTCGTATTGCGTCGAAAAAAAGGAACGAAGCGCGCCGAGCGTTCCCGGAACGCGCCTGCGGGTGCGAAAGACTTTGCGCAAGTCGCGCGTTTCGACGATTGGCAGGAGCGCAGCGTTCGGCGCTGCGTACTCAATCCCCGGTGGTCGTAACGATTTCCAACCAGTACGGGTCGGGGGCGCTCGAGATCGCGCAGCGCGTCGCGGCGGTGCTCGGTTACGCCTATGTGGACCAACAACTTCCGGTCGTCGTTGCCGAGCGCTTGCGCGTCCGGCCCGATGCCGTCGAGGCCAACGAAGACGCGTCGCCGACGCTCGGCGAGCGTTTTCTTACGGGCTTGGAACGCGCGACGCCCGAGCTTGGAGCGGCGTCGGCCGCCGAGGACTTCGACGAAGAGGTGCTACGCGCAGTGCAACAGGCGGTACGCGAGTACGCCCAGCGCGGCGACGCGGTCATCGTCGGCCGCGGCGCCGCGGCGATTTTGGGAGCGCGGTCGGACGTTCTCCGAGTCTTTCTGCATGCGCCGCGCGACTGGCGCGTCGCGCACGTCTGTGAGTCTACCGGCGCGACCCGCGCAATCGCCGAGGGCGAGCTCGACCGCGTGGACCGCGCGCGTACGGAGTATCTCCGGCAATGGTACGGGCTCGCATTCGGTGATTCACGGAATTACGATCTCTGCATCGACGTTTCACGCTTCACGCCCACGCAGTGCGTGGATCTTATCGCCACGGCGACGCGGTGATACGCCGGGCCTCTATCCTTGCCGCGCTGCAATATCGCGATTTTCGGCTGTTGTGGTTTGGGCTGCTGGTCTCAAACCTCGGCACGTGGATGCAGTTCACGGCGATGGGATACTTCGTCGCACGCTTGGCGGGCTCGCCGCACCGGGCCGCGTTCGACCTGGGAATCTTGGGAGCGGCGCGCGCCGCGCCAGTTTTGATCTTGTCGCCGTTTGCCGGCGTCGTTGCCGACCGGCTGCCGCGCAGGCGAGTGCTCTTCGTAACGAATACGATGATGGCGCTTGCCGCATTGACGTTGGCGCTGCTCGCCACGGCGCACCGTCTCGACATGACGGGTTTGGTGCTGGTCTCGGCGGTAAGCTCGGCGGCGATGGCGTTCGACTCGCCGACGCGGCAGAGTTGGGTGCCGTTGCTGGTTGAGCGCGAGTACGTCGGCAATGCGGTCGGCTTAAATTCCATTGCGTTTAACGCGCCCGCCGTGGTCGGTCCCGCGCTCGCCGGTCTGCTCATCGTCTGGATCGGCGTAGCGGGAGCCTTCTACTTCAATGCTGCGGCAACGTTGGCCGTCGTGGTCGCGGTGATGCTGATGCAGCCCTCGCCGCCGCCGTCCGCTCGGCGCGAATCCACACTCCTCGCAATCCGTCAAGGCATCGCGTTCATTCTCCGCCATCCCGCGCTGCGGTGGATCGTTCTCGCGCAGCTCGTGACGTCGCTGCTGGTACGGCCCTATAGCCAACTCGTGCCGGCGCTTGCCGTCAACCTGCTTCACGCGAGCGCGCGCGGGTTGGGCTGGGCCGTCTCGGCAATCGGGATCGGCGGCTTCGGCGGAGCAATCGTCACCGCGTATTTCGCGCAACGCGAGCGGCGCTCGACCCTCTGGCTTCAATCGGGCATCGTGATGTCGGTCGCCGTGCTCTGCCTAGGGTTCGTACCGTCGATCGGGTTTGCGTTGCCGCTGCTGTTCGCCGCCGGAGTCGGCACGCTGGCATCTCTGGGCGCGACCAACACGCTTATTCAAACGCTTTCGCCCGACGACGTGCGCGGCCGCGCGCTTTCCATTTATACGATGATCGCTATCGGCATCGTCCCATTGGGAGCGCTGGTCGACGGTGCAATCGCGGCAGCCATTGGTTTGCGTGAAATGTTCGTGCTTTCGGGCGCCTGCTGCGTCGTGCTTTTTATGGCGATCTGGTTCTTGCGTCCGGCCGTGCGGGCCGTGTAAAAAAGCGAGCCGCACTGGGCGACTCGCTTAAATAACTCCGCCGGCATCACGCCGAGCGGAGTTCTGGATTGACCTTAGGCCTTCTTACGTCGGGCTCGTTTGCGAACCGCTTTGCGGGCGACTTTACGTCGTACCGCCTTGCGAGCGACTTTTCGTCGCACGACTTTACGGGCCACTTTTCGTCGCACGGCCTTGCGCGCGACTTTCCGACGTACCTTCTTGCGAACGACCTTACGGGCTACGGCGCGCCGAACCGCCTTGCGAGCGACTTTTCGTCGGACTCTCTTGCGAACGGCTTTGCGAACCAACGCAGCTGCTACAACTTTCTTCGCAGCCGCTTTTTTTCGAACTGCCATCGTTGGTACGAGTCATCCTTTCTCTGGTCGGCAAGCGACCAGGGGTGTTGCCTACCTTATACAGTATTACGCGCCTCAATGCAAGTTTTTGCCGATGACGGCACGTGCATCGACGTCAGCGTTGATGGTCCGCAACGTGCAGGTGCAGTCGTTATGATCCACGGTTTTCCGATGACGCGCAGCATTTGGAATGCGCAAATCGAGATGCTCGCCACGCACTCGCGCGTGCTGCTTCCGGACGTACGCGGCGCCGGAACGTCGAGCGTTCCCGATGGTCCATATCTCGTGGAACGGCTTGCTGCCGACGTCGCCGTGCTCTTGGATTCGCTCGGTATCGAGCGCGCGGCGTTGGTCGGTCACTCGATGGGCGGATACGTTGCGTTGGCTTTTGCGCGAATGTTTACCGAGCGAATTACGCGACTGGCATTGGTTTCTAGCCGCCTTCGTGCCGACACGCCGGAAGAAGCGGCGGCGCGCTACGCGCTTGCAGATCGAGTCGAGCGTGAGGCGAGCATCGAGCCTGCGATCGAGGCATACGTACCAAAGCTCGTCGCGTCCGGCACCCCGCAGCGAGACGAGGTAATCGCGCGAGCGGCCGCTATCGCACGCCAAAACACGCCGGCGGGAATCGCGGCGACGCTGCGCGGGCTTGCGGTGCGCGTTTCCGCCGAGGACATCGCGGAAGATCTGGATATACCGGTGCTCGTGGTTGCCGGCGGGGAAGACCGCGTCGTATCGCTCGACGAAGCGCAATCGGTGGCCGGCAGATTTCCG
>JAFAOZ010000093.1 GCA_019247395.1 Vulcanimicrobiota bacterium
GGCGGCGGCGACGCTGCTTTTCAACGATACGGTCTTACGCCTGGGACGATGGCCGTACGTCGTCGATTGGAATGCATATGGGCGCGCGACGGCGCTGCGCGATAGCGGTGCGAGTGCGCTGCTGGCGCGCGGTGACGAAGGCACGTGGGCCGTTGCCGCGGCGAATCGGAACGTCAAGCTCGATCCGCGCCCGGATCCCAAGTTCCATGCATGCCCGGCATACGATACCAACGCCGGCGCTTTTTTCGGCAGTCTTGCCGGACGAACGCCGAAGCAGCTCTGCGGCGGCGTTCCGGTCTCGCGTTGAGCGCAGTCTCTCGTTTCGTCGTACGCGCGATGCGCGAGGATCGCGGGCGATTCGCGGCGCTGCGCGACGCGCGCGCGATGATTTACTGGCCGCATGGCTTGGGCGATTGGGTTACTTTCGGCGCCGTCGCGCCGCTGTTGGAGCCGTCGAACGCCTATGCGATGACGCGCTTCGGCGACGATTACGTCAGCATCTTCGAGGGGAGTTCGATCGTGCGGCCGCTGGCAGGCGGCGTACGCCGGATCGGCGATGGCGCTACCGCCGGCACGCCGCATTTCGGCTTACGCTTGCGCGATTGTAACGGCCGCGCAGCGACGATCGAGGTGCCGGCACCGATGGACGAGGCGGTGCGCAAATTCGCGCCCGATACGCTTTTGTGGACGGATTATCCCGAAACCGAAGGACGCACGCCCTATCCGTTTCACACCAAAGCGCGGAATCTGGCACGGATGCTCGTTGCAACCGAGCGGCTTTGCGGATTCGATCTCTCGGCGCCGCTCGCGAACTCCATCGACTTTTCCGCGCCGCCCGAAACGCAGCGGCGCATTGACGAACGGCTCGAGCGGCTCGCTCCCCCAGAAACGCGGCTCGCGGTCATTTCGCGCAGCGGCCTGACCGCTCCACGCAAGAACTGGGGCGACGGTTCGGAGGCGCGCGCCTTTGCAGCCGCGTTGCGGCGCGATCGCCCGAACTGGCGCTTCGTTTCGATGGACGACGACGACCTGGGCGAAGGCTCGGCGACCTTTCGCGCGCTCTTCGGCGACCTCGATGACCCGTTCGCGCGAACCTACAAGGCCTTCGCGCGGCGCATTGCCCTCTTCGTAGGAATCCCGGCCGGACCGCTGCACTTCATCCTCGCACGCGGCGGCATCCCGACGCTTGGCTTATGGCTTTCGCATCATCCCGACTGGTACGACGAGCCCAACGCGAATGCGATGCATCTCGTCGGTTCCTACGTACGCGAACGCGGCTTCGATCGGCGACCGGCAAGCATCACGAAGCCTCCATCGCTCGCGCATCGCCTCGTCTATCTCGACACGCCGAACATCGCGGCCGAAACCGTCGCGGAGGCGGCGATTGCGCTGCTTACGTAATCTTCGGCGAAATCAACAACGCGACGATCGAGAGACCGTTGAAGAGAGCATGCGAAATCATCGATGCATACGCGTTGCGCGTCAGGTAATAGACTCCGCAGAGCACCATGCCGCCCAGCGCCAGCGGCACCGCGGCGTAGAGATCGCCGTGAACGATCCCGAACATCACGCCGCTGAGCACGGCGCCGCCCCAAAATCCGCCGTAGCGCAACCCTAAGTTGAAGAAGAAGAGCCGAAAAAACGTCTCCTCGGCGAACGGTGCGAAAACGACCGCAAAGATGATGAATATGCCGATCGCCGTGGGATCGTGCAGCGTCTTGAATATCTCGACGATGTCCTGTTGATGCCGGCTGTGCGCAAAAGACTCGATGAGCGACGCGCTGCCGTCGGCGACGACGAACATCGCGCCGAAGCCGACGATGGCGATCCCAATAGTGGATAGCGTCGGCGCGCGAAATCCGAGCTCGCGCAGGCTGAACTTCGAAAGCGCCGGCAGCGCTAGAAGAATGATTGCGGCGAAGATTGCTTCGGCGACGAACTGCAGCGCAATGCCGATGTCGAAGAGCATAGGGCTGACCGCCGTAACAGGGCCTTGCTTGAGCTGTGCGACCGCGAGCAGCACCACGAGAAGGACGAAGAGCGCCGTCAGCACCCACGTCCAAGCGCCTTTGAAACTATTCTTCGGCCAGCGCGTCGGCCAAACGGGCGAAGTCGCCGAGGTCGAGTCGTTCACCGCGAAGCTCCGGAGAGAGGTTGCTCGATTCAAGCGCCCGCAAAATCCGCTCCCGGTCAAAATCGAGCGCGAGCATCAGGCTATTTGCGAGCGTTTTGCGGCGGTACGCGAACGCGCCGCGTACGACCTTCCAAAAAATAGCAGGATCGCGCGGATGCACAGCCGGTTCGCAGCGGCGCGAGAGTCGCACGACGGTCGAATGGACCTTGGGCTTTGGAAAGAACGATCCGGGCGCCAGCGTGAACGCACGCTCGACCTGCATGGCGTATTGCACCGCAACCGATAGGCTTCCGTATTCCGGCGTACCCGGGCGCGCAACGAAACGATCGGCGACGTCCTTTTGGACCATTACCGTCAGTGCTTGCGGGCCACGCTCCATCTCGATCAAACGTAAGATGATCGGCGTCGCCACATTGTACGGCAAGTTGCCGGCGACGATCCACGGCCGTCCGCCCGCCCACGACGCGTAATCGAACGTCAAGCCATCGGCTTGCACGATCTGCGCAGCGGCCAAATCTTTGCGGCCGCGTAAGTGCGCCACGAGCTGCGGATCGATTTCGATTGCGGTCAGTTGCGCGCCGGCCTGCAGCAGCGTGAGCGTGAGAGCTCCCGTGCCCGCGCCGATTTCCAAGGTTCGTGCATGCGCGGGCGCCGATCTAAGCGCGAGATGCGCGATTTCGCGCAAGGCCGAAGCATCGCGCAAGAAATGCTGCCCGTACCGTTTTTTAGGCCGCAGAACGGCCTCCCGAACTACGGCAGGCGGTAAACTTTGACGTCGCGGCGACCGAAGAGCATTGCTTCGCGCCAGGAATCGAACCCAAGGTCGATACGATTGCCGACGATATCGCCGCCGGTATCGCCGGCGACGGCGAAACCGTAACCGGGGATGAAGAGATGCGTCCCGATCGGAATCACGCGCGGGTCGACCGCGACGATGCCTTTTCCGGCACGACGGCCGAGCGCCGTCATTCCATCGCAGCCGGCGCAGTCGGCGGTATACGCCGTTGCAAGCATCTCCATTGCGCTGCGCGCCATATACGCCATCTGAGCGATGCCGCGTGTCTCAAAGCTCTCAAGCGGCGTACCGCCGATTCCTTCGGCGACGACGCGCGCCTTTGGCACAACGGTCACCGTCGAAGCGAGCACCGTGCTGCGCACCGGCCCGCCGTCGCGTTGGCTGTAACGAACGTAGACCTCTCGGACGCCTGCGTGGCCACGCTCGATCACTTTGGTATGACCGGGCGCCAGGCTAATCATAAGACGATGAATCGTTTGCGGAGCGATTGCGCGATGCTCGACGCGCTCCCAGGTCATGAGACCGTTTCCGTGCCACGTGACGTGGGTTATGTCGGCGCGCGCCGCGGCAGTGCTGACGTCTAGGCAGAAACCCAGACATGCAACGGCAATTACTGCGCAGAGCAGACGTCCTATCAACCCGATGTTCCTTTCTTCTCTCGACCCGCGCCACGGTTTGATCTCACCCGAAGAAATCAAACGATGAACGACGGGCCGCGTGTTTTGGGGAAGCGGCGCAACGCACCGCGGGGCGATGGATGTGGGAGAGGCTTAGATTAATTCGAAGCCTGCTTGCTCTCCATCGCGGCAGGCCGTCTGACCCGGGCACTATAGCACATTCCGCAAGCGGCGGGAATATGCCCAAAGTCATAACCGGCAGGTCCCTCCTTGTGGGGGCGCGTGCCGAATGCGAATCGAAAGGAGCCCGCCTATGGAGCCGCTGCGCCTAGGCTTTTTCACCGAAATTTACCGGCCCGTCGTCAATGGCGTCGTCGCATCGGTGGAAGCGCTCGCAGACGGATTACGTTCGCGTGGACACGAGGTCTACTGCTTCGCGCCGCACATGCCCGGTTCGGCCGACGCGGAGGGCTTGGTTTTCCGTATGCCCTCGCTGCCGCTTCCGACGCGAACGGCCTACCGGCTGACGCTGCCGCTCGTTAGCCGCGCGAACCTTAACGGAATCATCAAGCGGCTGACGACCGTTCACGTGCACTCACCCTTCGTTACCGGATGGATGGGATTGCGGTACGCGCGGCGCTATGGTCTTCCAATCGTCTACACGTATCACACGCAACTCGAAGAGTATGCGCATTACGTTCCATTCGAACCAAACGCGACGCGCTTCGCGGCCACCCAACTGACGCGCGCATTTGCCAATCAAGCCGATGCCGTCGTGGTGCCGACGCCGGCAATGGCCGCCCGGCTGCGCGAGCTCGGCGTCACGGTTCGCATCGAAATCGTGCCGAGCGGCATCGACGTCGCGCGCTTTGCCGCCGGACGCCGCGACGCGGCGCTGCGCGCACGGCTCGGGCTTCGTTTGGGCGATCGGATGCTGCTCTACGTCGGTCGTTTGGCAAAGGAGAAAAACGTCGAGCTCGTGTTACGGGCGCTCGCGCAAACCGGCGACGAATCGCTCAAACTGATCGTCGCCGGGGACGGCCCGCATCGCCACGAGTTGGAACGGGCCGCCTCAGAGGCCGGAGTATTGCCCGCGATACGATTTCTCGGCGCGGTCGCACGCGACGAGCTCCCCGACCTATATGCGAGCGCCGACGCCTTCGTGATGCCCAGCACCACGGAGACGCAAGGGCTCGTTCTTGCGGAGGCGCTTGCTGCGGGCGCCTTCATCATTGCAGCCGACGCGCCGCAGAACCGCGACGTGCTCGGCGATGCGGCTTGCATCGTGCAGCCCACGGCGCATGCTTTTGCAGAGGCGCTCGCGGCGATTCCGGCGGAAGCGGGCGAGCACCCCGCACGAGCCCGGCGTGCGGACACGTTTTCGATCGCCCACCAGACCGACCGGATGCAGGCGCTCTATGAAAGCCTGCGGCGGCCCGCTCGCATTGCTTGACTCGAACATACGTTCGCTATAAAATCAGGGTAGAGGACGTATGGAATGCGAGCCAGGCAAGAAAGTCCGTTGGTCGAGGTGGTGGCAGGCTACGCCACGGGCGCCCAGGGCGCTGGCGTAGCCTACGCCCGTCTCAGCGGCGAGGGCCGGCAAAATATATTGCGCGTCGCTTTCCGCGTCAGCGCGCCGCGCGAGTGTCGCGAGCGCGCAGCAGGCTATGCCGCACTGACTGCGATCGTACGCGCGCTGTGGAAGCGAGGGATTCGAGCCGCGCGCCTGATCGTTGGCGATGAGGAGTTCGCGCAAGAGATCGCAACCGGACGCTGCGTCGACGAAAGGCTTGCCATACCGTACGTTCGCTTGCGCTGCGCGATGAACTCGCTTGCGACCTTTGACGTGCAAGCCGGGAGCGCCGACGATTTAACGCAGAGGGCGAAAGCAGAAGCAGCGCTGAACGTCGCCGCATGACGTTCACCCGGCTTTCGCCGGATGCGTTACCAATCGAGACGCGCGCACTAGCTCAAGCCCTCATCGGCTGTGTTCTCGTGCGCGAGAGCGATGAGGGGACGACCGCTGGAAGCATCGTCGAAACCGAGGCGTATTTGCCGGACGATCCTGCGTGCCACGCGTACCGGGGTAAAAGCCCGCGCAACGCGACGCTTTTCGGCCCGCCGCACCGGGCCTACGTCTATCAAATCTATGGCACGAACTTCTGCTTCAATTTGTCGAGCGAGGTCGACGGTCAAGGTGCGGGCGTGCTGGTACGTGCCGTCGAGCCCCTCGAAGGGCTCGCGCTCATGAGCGCGCGGCGCGCGACGCGCAATACGCGTGATCTGTGCCGGGGTCCCGGGCGCCTCTGTAAGGCCTTTGCGATCGATCGTTCCTTAGATGGCATCGATCCGATGACGCACCCGCAGTTGTGGATCGCTGCCGGAGGGACCGGCGCGAGACGCGTGCGGCGCAGCCGGCGCATCGGCGTCACGCAAGCGGCACAGCGTCGCCTGCGTTTCTATGCCGCCGGCAGCCCGTACGTCAGCGGTGCTGCTCGGTTGTCACCCTGAGCGCGCCGCGCAGCGGCGTTGTCGAAGGACCCGCTTGAACGCACTTCGCCCTTATGCTATAGTGACTCCGTCGCGTTGCGGTCATTAGTGACAGCCACGGCACTCATTGACATCCCCACGCTTGCACCACCGGTCAGATCGCGACGGCAGCCCCGCCACGCCCTCGGCCGCGAATCTTGGCGCGAGCCACTCGTAAAGAGAGACAGTTGCAAACCGAACATCGCTCCAACATCGATCATCGTCCAAACGATATGCGTCAGCAGCAAGGCGGAGGACGCCGGCGCCGCGCGCGACGCCGCCATAATTTTCCGCACCATCCCGCCGTCTACCACGATCAGCTTCCGCAGGTAGAGATTCCGCCGATTCAAACGGCGGCACAACTCGGAGAAAAAACGAAAACGGAGCTCATCGAAATCGCCAAGGAGCTCGAAGTCGAGATTCCCGCACCGGCGAAGATGAAGAAGGACGAGATCGTCGAGCTTCTCGTGCAAGCGCAGATTTCGCGATCCGGCATCGAGATGGCCAGCGGCATTCTCGACATCTTGCCGGAAGGGTACG
>JAFAOZ010000198.1 GCA_019247395.1 Vulcanimicrobiota bacterium
CTCGTCACGGCGGAACGTGCGGGAATCGCGGCAGAGCGCCTCACCCTGCATGGTGCCGGCAAGAGTGACGACGAGCTGCGCAGCGCTTGCGATGGACGGGTGGGCTTCATCGCCGTTGACGGACTCGAAGAACTCCAGCGTTTGGATGCGCTTGCGGGCGATGGATGCGCGGCGGGAATTCTGCTTCGGCTCAACCTTGGCATCGATGCACGGACGCACGCATTCGTCCGCACGGGCGGCGACGACACCAAGTTCGGCATCCACGCGCGCGACGAAGCCGCAGCGCTTGCGATGCTTCGCGATCGCCCCAAGCTTCGTTTCGCCGGATTGCACGCGCACGTCGGATCGCAGATCTTCGACGCCGAGCCATACGTTGCGACCGCGGCGGCGCTGATGGATGCCGCGGTTCGCGCCGCGCGCGCAGGTCTCGAATCCCAGCGCATCGTGATCGGCGGGGGCTTCGGCGTCGCGACGCATCCCGGAGCGGACGCATCGTTCGACGTTCGCGCTGCAATTCGCACCGTTGGCGAGTACGTGGCGCGACGCGCGCGCGAAGAAGGGCTTGCGCCGGTTCGTTTGGGCATCGAACCGGGACGCGCGATCGTCGCGGATGCGGGTACTACACTCTATCGCGTACTTGCCGTCAAGCGCCAATCACAGCGAACGTTCGTCGTGGTCGACGGCGGCATCGCCGAGAATCCACGACCGGCACTGTACGGCGCGCGCTACGCGGTCGTCGCGGCGGCACCGGCCGTGGGCGATGAGTTGGAAGTGACGCTCTGTGGACGGTCGTGCGAGAACGACGAGCTCGGAACGGCACTCCTTCCGCGAAATTTGCGCAGCGGCGACCTCCTGGCGATGCGCGCGACCGGCGCGTACACCTACAGCATGGCCGGCAATTACAACCGGTTTCCGCGCCCGGCGGTCGTCGGCGTCGCCGGCCTATCCCATCGCCTGCTTGCGCGCCGCGAAAGCGTGGACGACGTGCTTGCGAGCGACGACGTCGAAGCCCTCAGCCGGGCTTGAATCCAGCCGGCGGCCTGCAGCGTTCTAATAGATGTATGAGCACGCAAACCGCTACCTTTGCAGCCGGCTGCTTCTGGGGCGTCGAGGATGCCTTCCGCCGCATTCCGGGCGTTATAGATGCCGTATCGGGCTATACCGGCGGCAACGTGGATAATCCGACGTATCGCCAAGTCTGCAACCACACGACCGGCCACGCCGAGGCCGTCGAAGTGACCTTCGATCCGGAAAAGGTTGACTACGACACGCTGCTGAACGCCTTTTGGCAGATTCACGACCCGACGCAGCTCAACCGCCAGGGACCCGACGTCGGCGATCAGTATCGCTCGGCAATCTTTACGCACGGCGAGGCGCAGGAGCGCGCTGCGATCGCATCGCGCGATCGCGAGCAGCCCAAACACGCGCGTCCCATCGTCACGCAAATTCTCCCCGCGCCGCACTTTTGGCCGGCGGAAGAGTATCATCAGCGCTATTTTGAAAAAAACGGCGGCGCTTGCCACATCGTGCCGACGGTGCATCGATGAAGCGCTCGGCGTTCATCAGCGCTTCGGCCGTGGCAGCGCTCGGATTCAGCGCACTCTTCGCCAAGCGCGCACCGGCATCACAATCCTACGAAGTGACGCACACCGACGCTCAATGGCGCGCGGCGTTGGGTCCGGATCGCTACGACATCCTGCGTCAGGGCGGCACAGAACCGGCGTTCTCGAGCCCGCTCATCAAGGAGACGCGCTCGGGCACCTATCGGTGCGCCGGCTGCAGCCTCGCGCTCTTCTCCTCGAAAACAAAGTACGATAGCGGCGACGGCTGGCCGTCCTTTTGGACCGTCTTGCCTAACGCGACGCGCACGCAGGCCGATTACGCGCTGATCGACGAGCGCACCGAAGTACACTGCCGTCGCTGCGGCGGACATCTCGGTCACATCTTCGACGACGGGCCCGCGCCGACGCACCTGCGCTACTGCATCGACGGTCTGGCGCTGCACTTCGCTCCCGGCGCCGCGCCGTAGCAGCCTTCGCGTTGCAGATCCTCATCACCAACGACGACGGAATCGATTCACCCGGCATTCTTGCGCTTGTTGAAGAACTCGCATCGGATCACGAGCTCGTAATCGTCGCCCCATCGGGAAATCGCAGCGGCGTCTCGCATGCGATCACCTCCGACGAAGCGATCACGATGGAGCGCCGCGGCGATTGGGCGGTGACCGCATACGCTTGCTCCGGAACGCCCGCCGACTGCGTCTTTTTGGGCGCGACGGAACTTTCGTCGCGGCCGCAACTGGTGATCAGCGGAATCAACCATGGGCCGAATCTGGCCGAGGACGTCAACTACTCCGGCACCGTTGCGGGAGCCGTCGAAGCATCGCTCTTGGGGATTCCCGCGCTCGCCGTATCGCTTGCGTCGAATCACGAAGAGCCGTTCGCGCGGCGATACTGGGAGAGCGCCGCCGCGATCGTTCGGCGCTGCCTCACCACCGCGAACGAGCATCTACGCGACGCGTCGTGCTACTGGAATTTAAACGTTCCCAATCTGCCGCTGGATCGGATCGCGGGCATCGCGGTGACGCGCCTTGGGCGTAAACGAATCTGCGGCCGGATGGTCGGACAAGAGCACGACGGTGCGACGCGCTACTATCGCGCGT
>JAFAOZ010000287.1 GCA_019247395.1 Vulcanimicrobiota bacterium
GTAATTGCGCGTCCCCAGCTGCCGAACGACTCCGCCATCGCTGCGAGATGCGAAGGCGTCATCGCACGTCGTCCTTGCGCGGCAAACGAAGTAAACGTGAACGTCGAGGGCATCTCGCTGAGGATCTCGAGGATTCGGCGCGCGTCTTTCGATTCGCCGATGGCGACGACGTAATGGATTCGACGTCCCGTAAATCGCTCGCGCAGCGACAGAACGAGCGATGCGGCTTTCTCGGCGTTGTGCGCGACGTCGAAGACCACGCTCGGATTGCGGGAGAGCACTTCCATGCGACCCGGTATCTCGAGGCTCGCGAAGCCGGTGACGATCGCCTCGATGCTGGGGCTGAATCGCTCGCCGGCGCGTTCGAGCACGGCGATTGCCGTTGCGGCGTTCGCGCGCTGGAATGCGCCAAGGACCGGCATCGTCAACGCAAACGTTCCGCGCGCCGTCGTCACCCTCAGATTTTGCCCCGCCGCCTCGTTCGACTCAAGAACGACTTTGACGAGGTCGGCGACGTGAACGACCGGCGCGCCGGCCTGCGCAGCATAGCGCTCGACGACCACGCGCGCGGGCTCGGGCAGCGGCGCGAGCACGAGCGGCACGTCGCGCTTGGCAATGCCGGCCTTTTCGAACGCAATTGCTTCAAGCGTATCGCCGAGCACGTCGGTGTGGTCGTAGCCTACCGACGTGATCGCCGCCACGATCGGTTCGATGACGTTCGTGCCGTCGAGGCGCCCGCCGAGGCCGACCTCAATCACCGCGACGTCCACGTGTTCATGCGCGAAGTGAACGAATGCAAGCGCCAAGAGCGTCTCGTAGTACGTCGGCCTGCCGTAGTGCGCCGTGGTGCGCTCGATCGCCGGCATCATGGCGTCGAGCAATGCGGCGAACCGCACCGGGGCGATGGGTCTGCCATCGATGCGCGCGCGTTCGGTCATCGAACGCAGGTGCGGCTTCGTATGCAAGCCGGTGCGCCGGCCGGCGGCCTGCAGCACGGTGGCGATCATCGCCGACGTCGAGCTCTTGCCGCTCGTGCCGCCGATATGGATCGTGGCGTAGCGCCGGTGCGGATCGCCGAGCTCGTGCAGAAAAGCCGTCATGCGGTCGAGTTTGTACGATGTGCGGCGCGATACGGTTTCGTCGATCGTGCCGAGCAGGTAGCGCTCGGCGTCGGCGTAGTTTTCGATGCGAATCATCCGTCTTCGACCCGGTCGGCAAGCAGTTCGAGCGCGTGCGGCAAAACGGGCAGAACGACATCGAGGCTCTCTGCGACCGCTTTCGGATTGCCCGGAAGATTGATGATCAGCGTGCGGTCGCGCACGCCGGCGAGCGCGCGCGACAGCATCGCGCTCTTCACGTGCTCCATCGAAGCGGCGCGAATCGCTTCGGCGATTCCGGGTACTTCGTAGTCGATTACGGCCGCCGTCGCTTGCGGCGTGCGATCGCGCGGCGAAAGGCCGGTTCCGCCGCTGGTGATCACCACGTCGGCGATGCGTGAATCGGCCAGCTCGATGATTTCGGCCTGCAGCGCGCCGGCATCGTCGGGCAGCACCCGCTCGCGCACGATTGAGTAGACCTCGCCCAAGCGCTCTTTCATGACCGGAATGCAGGCATCGGCGCGCTCGCCGGATGCAGCGCGATCCGACAAGACGATCAGCGCTGCTTTGAACGCCATGTCCCGGATTTTCCGCCGCTCTTTTGCAGCAGAGCGATGGATTCGATGGTAATACCCTTATCGAGCGATTTCGACATGTCGTAGATCGTCAGCGCGGCAATCGCCGCAGCGACCATCGCTTCCATCTCGACACCGGTCTGCGCCGACGTCCGCGCTTCGGCTTCGACGCGCAACGCGCCGTCGGAACGCCAATCGAATCGAACGTCGACGCTGCTCAACGGGAGCGGATGGGTGAGCGGAATCAATGCGGCGGTCTGCTTGGCCGCCATGATGCCGGCGAGCTGCGCGGTCACGAACGCGTCGCCTTTCGGCAGCGTCGCTTTTTGCAGTGCTTCGCGCGCAGCACGGCTCATGCGAACCAACGCCTCGGCGCGTGCGTGCCGCGACGTCACGCGTTTGCGCGACACGTCGACCATCGCGACGCTGCCGTCGCGCGCGATGTGCGACGGCTTCACCGCATCGAGGCCGAGGGCGAGCTTTGAAAGCGCGCCCAGATGAGCGCGAGCAGCGCGAGAACCCAGCAGATCACGAGATGGGTGATGTGATGCTGGTGACCGGCGCCCGACTCGGTGAGGAAATTGATCTTGCCCAGTCCGTAAAGAATACCTAAAACGAAAAAGACGATGGCCGCTGCGAATGCGATGACTCTCATGAAATCACTCCCTTCCGTGCGAGAACAAAACTGACCGCCCCCATCACGACGCAATACCAGCCGAATGGCCGTAAATCGTTCGAGCGAAAATAGCGCATGAGAAAGGCAACCGAGAGATATGCGGCGATGCCGGCGGCAATTCCGCCGAGGATCGCCTCGATCAGCACGAGGTTTGTGCCCGGCGCGAAGAGCTTCGGAACTTCGAGAAGCCCGGCGGCGAAGATGACGGGCGTCGCGAGCAGAAACGAAAATCGCGCTGCGTTTTCATGGTCGAGGTCGAAGAGCAGACCCGCCACCATCGAAATGCCCGAGCGCGAGATGCCGGGCAGCAACGCGAAGCCCTGCGCGACGCCGATTAACAGACTCTGCGAATAGCTCAGCGCTTCGATCGGCT
>JAFAOZ010000236.1 GCA_019247395.1 Vulcanimicrobiota bacterium
AGTTGAAGCATGTCGGCGTGATCCAGGTGAAGCTCGCGAGCTTGCCGTGTGCGACGTCGGTAAGAAACGTCTTTTGCGGCGTGATGACCTTCTTCCAATCCGGGCCGTTGTAAATGTGGTACACCGCCTGATAGGAGGACCAAAACGATCCGCCGCCGCTCGAGCCGTTCGTGTAACGGCTCGTGTAAAAGTGCCACGAAAGGTGCGCGTCGTCGAGTTCGTCACCCAGCGTTTCGTAGTTGAAGCACGGCTTTTGAGTGTAGTACGAGATCCTACGATCGGTCAGGAGGATGTGGACGTAGTCGTACTGTCCGGCTTGGCAGCCCCACCGCGCGAGGGGGACGTCGACGCTCGACTGCGCTTGGGCGGCGATAATGTATTGATGGGCGACGAAGCTTTCGTCGATCTGCGACGCAAACGTCTTGTCCGCGAGCACCCATTCGTGCGCTATGTCGAAGTAGGGCTTCGACTCATTATGCGGCACGTAGACGTACATCGGGTACTTGACGCCGGGCGGTCCTCCGGAGTTCGCCTCGCCGTCGAATCCGTTCATCCGGCATTTCGTGCCCGGCAGGTTACCAGTGCCGTTGCAGTCGACGAACATGGCCTCGGCCGAATGATCCAGCGTATACTGCGCCTTGAGACTAACGGGTTTGAGCGCGATCGTCGCGCCGTTCGAATCCTTCCCGCTCTTGACGGTGTCGGCGCCCGGATATCCCTGAAAGAGATCGTCGAAGCTGCGGTTCTCTTGAACGATGTAGACGACGTGTTTGATCTTGCCGGCACCCGTTACTAAAGGATCGAAAGAGGCGGCGGCATCCGTCGGCGGCAAGCTCGAATGCATCGCCGGTCCGCAGCCCGCGAGCCCGCAAAAAACAAAGAGAAACGCCCACCGCAAAATCACGGGGGCGTCCTTCGCCCTTCGACCGGCGCCCTCCGGGCGCCGGTCAGCCCTTCGACTCGGCCTGCGGCCTCGCTCGGGACTGCGCTTCGCGCAGGATTACAAAGGAATTCGCAGGTGCTCGCCGGGCTGAATGGTGCCGCCGGCGAGGTGGTTCGCGGCGGTGATCCGGTCGACGACTTCCTGGACGTCGGCGCTCGGTGCGGCGTGGTTGGAGGCGATCGACCAGAGCGTGTCGCCGGGGTGGACCGTGACGCTGACATAGTGCTGCGCCGTTGCCGCGTAGAGCCGCATGCTCGAAAGCGTCGGGAGCGCCACCATGAGACCGAGCGCCGCCAGCGCGATCGCCGGCATCAACGTGAACCTCTTTCGTCGTACGATCATCTTCGCTCTCCCTAGATGTAGTGCCAAACGCCTGTTCGTCCCCAATATTTTAGCATGCGGTCGCCTTTGGGTGTCAAGGCTTTTCGAACGTATGTTTGCCTTAGTGGACGATTTATGATAGGGTTGTACCGCCTGTGAGTGCCATATGGTAGGCACTCTGGCTGGAGGATTATGCGCAAAGAGATAATGGAAAAACCGGCCACGGAGCGGCAGCAGCGCATTCTCGAGGTCATCCGGGCCTTTACCGCGGAGCACGGCTACCCGCCCTCGGTCCGCGAAATCGGCGAACGCGTCGGTCTTTCCTCGTCCTCGACGATTCACGCCCACCTGAAGTCCCTGGAGCGCCGGGGACTGATCTCACGTGACCCCACCAAGCCGCGCGCCTTACGCTCGGGCAGCTTGCCCCCGGCCGCCGACGTCGTGGTGGTGCCGGTGCTCGGCCGGGTCGCGGCCGGCGTTCCAATCACGGCTCAAGAAGATATTGAAGGCGAATTTGTGCTCTCGCCGCAGTTCGTGCCGCGCGCCTCGGATGCGTTTATGCTGCGCGTGCAGGGCGACTCGATGGTCGAGGCCGCGATCGTGGACGGCGATCTGATTCTCGTGCGCCCGCAGCGCACGGCGGAGAACGGAGAGATCGTCGTCGCGATGATCGACGGTGAAGCGACGGTCAAGCGCTTCTACCGTGAAGCGGGCCGCGTCCGCCTCCAGCCGGAGAATCGCACGATGGCGCCAATCTACGCGAGCGATGTCGAGATCGTCGGTCGCGTCGAGGCCGTCGTCCGCCGGCTCTAGAGCCTCTCAGCTTTTCCTCGCATTCGAATCGCGCGCCGCGCCCGCGATGCGCCGGCTCGGCGAGTTTCCGTTTGTCGTTGCCGTGCGCGACGCGTTGCCCTGGAGCTTTATCGGGCTCGCCGGCGCGTTCGCCGTCATCCTCGGAATCGAGCTGCGCACGGGCTTCGCGACTGCGCAGCCGCTGGGATTGCGGCTCGCATCCGCGCTGCTTCCGGCCTTCGGCGTCATGGCGGCCGCGCTCGTCGTGGTACTTCCCGTGCGGCTCGCCGCCGCTGCGGGATATCGCGTCGTTCCGTTGCTGTTCGGCAGTGTCGGAGGATTCGTACTTTCGTTGCCGCGGCCGTTTGCAGGCGAGCCGATCGGCTATTTGCGCGCCTTTGGCCCGTCGGGTCTCTTCATCGCGATTTTGGCCTGCGCCGTTACGGCTGCGTGGATCGCCGCGCTGCGGCGCGTCGTTCCGGCGCGCAGCGCCGATTATCTCGGCGCTCTGCTCGCAGTGGCGACGTTCGCCGGGCTTGCGGCGATGCACGTATCGCTGCCGGCGCTCATAGCGGCGGCGCTTCACCCGATCGCGCGTCTCGGGGATACGTATCTCGCGCTGATGGTGATCGTTGCGATCGAAACCGTGCTCTGGACTGCAGGCGTGCACGGTCCGGCGATGCTGGCGGCCGTCATCACGCCCGTCTATTTGACGATGCAGATGCAGAACACGCATGCGTACACGCAGCACGCCGCGCTGCCCTACATCGTCGTGGTCTCGCTCTTCCTGTTTGTTTTTCCCGGCGGCGCGGGCGCGACGTTACCGCTTGCGGCGCTGCTCGCGATCTCGAAAATTCCGCGGCTGCGCCGCGTCGGCCGCGCTACGATCCTGCCGGCGCTCTTCAATTTTAACGAGCCGCTGCTCTTCGCTGCACCGGTCGTCTTCAATCCCCACTTGGTCCTGCCGTTCGTCGGCGCGCCGCTCGTGCTGGCCACCGTGACGTACGCCGCAGTCGCGTTGGGCTTCGTGGCGCGCGCCGCGTTCTACGTTCCGTCGTCGGTCCCGACGTTTGTCTCGACATATTTGGCGACGCAAGATCTTCGCGCGCTCGCGCTCGTCGCATTCAACATCGCTATCGCGACCGCTATTTGGTATCCGTTCGTCCGCGCGTACGAACGGCACATCGGCCCGGGCGACGGCGCTGCTGGGGACGCATGATCGAAGCGTTATGCGACCGGTTTGGAATCGGCGGCCGCGTTCGCAGTGCCGCGCTCGAAGCCTACGCGCGTACCGCGGCCCTGTCGTACGAGCCGCAGCGGCGCGTGCAGATTGACGTACTTGCGGCGTTTCTGGAAGAAGGACTCGCGGAGAGCGATCTTACGGCAACGTTCGGCTACGGCTATGACGATGCGGCGCGCGCTCGCTACGAATCGCTGTTGGCGCGCGTGTTAGGAACGCAGCGGGCGCTCGCGCGCATCTCGATCGTCAGCGGAACCCACGCAATCGTGGCCGCGATTTCGGCCTGCACGCCGCCGGGGCGAACGCTGCTCGCAATCTCCGGGCCGCCGTACGACACGCTGCGCAACGCGATCTGCGACGCACCGCACGCACTCACTCGCGAAGGAATCGGTTATCGCGAGATCCCGCTTGCCGGCGACGGCGGCATTGACCTGGCCGCCGTCACACGGACACTTGGAGAGCTGCGCGATGCGACCGTCTTTATTCAGCGTTCGCGAGGCTACGCACCCCGCCGCTCGTTATCGGTCGCCGAGTGCGAACGCGCGATCGCCACCGTCAAGCGCGCGGCTCCGAACGCCGATGTGCTCGTGGATAACTGTTACGGCGAGCTGGTCGAAGAGCGCGAGCCATCGGATGCGGATTTGCTGATGGGTTCCCTCATCAAAAATCTGGGCGGTTCGATTGCGCCGGCCGGCGCGTACGTTGCCGGGCGCGCCGATCTGGTGGAGCGGGTCGCCGCGCGCATCTATGCGCCGGGTTTGAGCGATCGCGTCGGTCCGACGCTCGGCTTCGGCCGCGCGCTCTTCCAAGGACTCTTTCTCGCGCCGCTGATCGTAGAGCAGTCGTTGCGCGGACTCGACTTCATCGCGGCGCTTTTTGAAGCGCTCGGCTATGACGTCGATCCCAAATGCGGAGAGGCGCGCACGGATATCGTTCAAGCCATTGCGCTCGGCTCGAGCGAGTCGCTTCAGCGTTTCGCAGGCGGATTGCAGGCTGCGATGCCGCTCAACGCGCGCTTTCGTCCCGAACCAGGCGAAGTGCCCGGCTACGCCGATCCCGTGCTGATGTCCTCAGGCGCTTTTATTACCGGTGCGACGATCGAGCTTTCGTGCGACGCGCCGGTGCGGCCGCCGTTCGAAGTCTACGTTCAAGGCGGCGTCACCGTGGCGCACGCCTATCTCGGCGCGCTCTTTGCGGCGCGGGCCTGCGAGCAGTGAATTGGTTATGCCGGTTGTTCGAAGCCGAGGAACCCGTAGAAGTAGTAGCGTCCGCCGTCCGAGGTGGTCACGGCGACGCGGCGGTCATCCACGACCGCTGCCGAGACCGTCTTTCCAATGAGGCTGTCCAGGACTGCGCGAGCGTTGAGAAGCTCCGCCGTCTGGAAGTGCTCGGGTTCGGCTTCGATGAGCTCAAGTAGCTCGTCAATTCGGTCTTTCATCTATATTCATAGTAATCGGCCTACTCGGCCGGATTCGTTAGGCCGAGGCGCCACGAGCCTCGCCAGGAGGCTCCCGGAGCGCCTAGAGAAGGGCTGGCGGCCATGTACCTGCTCGAAGTGCTGAGCGGCCCGTTCGACGGCAAAACCTGGCCGTTCGAGCGCGAGATCACGATCGGTCGCGACGACGCGCTCGCGCAAGCTTGCTTGGCTTTGGACCGATACGTGTCGCGCCGGCACGCTCGCCTCGAGATCGACGGCGGATCGATGCGACTGGTCGATCTGCGCAGCCGCAACGGAACGCGGCTCGGCGGTCAACCCGTCGTGGGTGAGGTGCCGTTGCCGTTCGGCGTTCCGTTCGTTGTCGGCCGCACTATTCTGCGCGTGACGCGCGCATAGTGGTT
>JAFAOZ010000253.1 GCA_019247395.1 Vulcanimicrobiota bacterium
GTGGACGGGCAAGCGATTCGTTTGATCGTCACGATGCCGAACGGCACGACCATACTGCTCGAAGGCCGGCTCGACGGAACGACCGATATGGTCGGCATGCTGACCATGCCGGACGGCCAGGTGCCGTTCACGGCGGCGTATCGTGCCAAAGAGAAGTGGATCGAGAACGTCAATCCGTCGCCGGGCGGGATTCCGAATCAGGGCGGCGGCTACACGCCCCCGTAGATTAACGCCCCGCCGCTAGCCGCGATTCGACGTACGGCACCAAGCCGCCGGCGTCGATGAGCGAGCGCATGAACGGCGGGAACTCGGCGGCGCGATACTCGGTACCGCGCGTGAGATTGCGCACGATTCCGCTCGCCGGCTCAAGCTCGATTTCGTCACCGGATTCGATCCCGTCGACAGCTTCGGCCGATTCGAAGATCGGCAGACCGATGTTCAGCGCATTGCGATAGAAAATTCTTGCGAAGCTCTTCGCGATGACCGCGGCCGTTCCCGAGGCCTTGATTGCAATCGGCGCAACCTCGCGGCTCGAACCGCAGCCGAAGTTCGTATCGGCAACGATGATGTCGCCCGATTTCATTCGCGAGACGTATTCGGGGTCGAGACCCTCGAGCGCGTGCTTTCCCAACTCGGTCTGATCGACGATGTTGCAGTATTTGCCCGGAATGATGACGTCGGTGTCGACGTTCTTACCGTATTTGTGCGCGTGCCCGCGCAGCGATGATTCCACAGATTTCTCCTTCGATTTCGCTCGTTATACTCGCTCGCTCAGGATGACACTAATTCGAGAACGCGCGGGTCGGTAATTCTGCCCGTGATCGCCGAGGCCGCGCAGGTTGCCGGAGAGGCCAGAAAGATCTCCGCTTTCGGCGAGCCCATTCGGCCGACATAGTTGCGATTGGTCGTCGAGATCGCGCGCTCGCCGTCGCCGAGCGTTCCCATGTGGCCGCCGAAGCAGGCGCCGCAGCCCGGCGTATTGACCGCACATCCGGCCGCCGCAAGCGTCGTGAGAATGCCTTCATCGGCCGCTTGCATCCACACTTTCTGCGAGCCGGGATTCACGATCACGCGCAGATTCGGCGCGATCTGCTTACCGTCGAGAATCTTCGCGACGACCCGCAGGTCGTCGATGTAACCATTGGTGCACGATCCGATAAAAACTTGATCCACGCGCAGATCGTCGCGCGTAACGTCGGATATCGGGTGCACGTTGTCGGGCGTGTGCGGACACGCAACCTGCGGCTCGAGCGCGGAAACGTCGATTTCGATGACGCGCTCGTAGGCGGCATCGGCATCGGCGCGTTCGACGACAAATGGCCGTTCGGTGCGTTCTTTTACGAACGCAATCGTATTGGCATCGGCGTGGAAGATGCCGTTCTTCGCGCCCGCCTCGATCGCCATGTTGGCCATCGTAATGCGTCCCGTGATCGAGAGCTCGTCGACCGTCGTACCATGGTACTCGATCGCGCGATAGGTCGCGCCGTCGATGCCCAGCTCGCCCACCGTGCGCAGCATAATGTCTTTAGCGTAGACCATCGGTCCGGGCGTGCCGCTGTAGACGAGTTTGATCGAGGCCGGCACCTTCAGCCAAACCTCCCCGAGAACAAACGCCGCAGCCACGTCGGTCGAGCCCATGCCGGTCGCAAAGGCACCGAACGCACCGTACGTGCAGGTGTGCGAATCGCCGCCGACAATCAGCTCGCCGGGCGCGACGAGTCCTTCCTCGGGAAGCACGACGTGCTCGATGCCGCCGCGCCCGACGTCGAAGAAATGCTCGATCTTCTGCTCCGCTGCAAAATCTTTCATGAGGCGCGCGAGCGAAGCAGACTGCGCGTCTTTCGCCGGAACGAAGTGATCGGCGACGAGCGCTATTTTGCCGGGATCGAAAACCTTCGACGCGCCCTTGATCTTACGCATTACGCCGATCGCGACAGCGGCCGAAAGCTCGTTGGCCAGAACGAGGTCGACCTTTGCATTGATGATCTGTCCCGGCTCGACGTTCGGCAGGCCGGCGTGGCGCGCCAGGATCTTTTCGGTGAGTGTCATGCCCATGATACGACCATTATAGGGCGAAGTAAGCCCGCGAACCTACCGATGATACATCAGGAACGCCAATTCGGCTTTGAGACGCGGGCGCTGCATGCCGGCACGCCGCCCGACCCTGCGACCGGCTCGCGAGCGATGCCGATCTATCAAACTTCGGCATACGTCTTCGGCTCGACCGAGCAGGCGGCGGAGCTCTTCGCGCTGCGGAGTTACGGCCATATTTACAGCCGCATCAGCAACCCCACCGTCGCCGCGTTCGAAGAACGCATGGCAAGTTTAGAGGGCGGCCTCGGGAGCATTGCGTTCTCGAGCGGCCTGGCGGCACAACTCTGTATGGTGCTCTCGCTGGCGCAAGCCGGCGATCATTTGGTCTGCACGCAAAGCGTTTACGGCGGCACCGTAACCCAACTGACCGTGACGATCAAGCGCATGGGGATCGAAACGAGCTTCGTTCCCGCGCACGATCTCGAAGCCGTGCGCGCCGCAATTCGCCCGCAGACGAAACTCGTCTTCGTCGAGACGGTCGGCAATCCGTCGGGTGTCGTTGCTGACGTAGCGGCGTTCGCGTCGCTTGCACACGGCGCCGGAGTTCCGCTCGTTGTCGACAACACGTTTGCAACGCTGTATCTCTTCCGCCCGATCGAGCATGGCGCGGACATCGTCGTTCATTCCGCGACGAAGTTCATCAACGGCCACGGTACGTCGGTCGGCGGCGTACTGGTGGAGTCGGGCACGTTTCCGTGGGCGAACGGCCGCTTTCCGCTGCTCTCCGAGCCGAGCCCCGGCTACCATCAGAAGATTTTTGCCGAAACGTTCGGCGAGTACGCCTTTCTGATGCGCGCCCGCGCCGAAGTCTTACGCGACGTCGGTGCGCAGATGTCACCGATGGATGCCTGGCTGCTGCTCATCGGGTTGGAGACGCTGGCGCTGCGAATGGACCGGCACGTCGCCAATGCGCGAACGATCGCGGACTACCTCAAGGCGAGGCCGGAGGTCGCATGGGTGCGCGAACCGCAGCTTGGTGCTGTCTTTACCTTCGGCTTACGCGGCGGACGCGAAGCCGGGCGTCGCTTCATCGATGCACTCGAGTTATGGAGCCATCTGGCGAACGTCGGCGACTCCAAAAGCCTCGTGATTCATCCGGCCTCGACGACGCATTCGCAACTCTCGGATGCGGAGATGCGCAACGCCGGCGTCGAGCCCGAGGCGGTGCGCCTCTCGGTCGGGCTCGAAGACGCTGCCGATCTAACCTGGGATCTCGGCAACGCCCTGGCCGCCGCCGCAGCCTCATGATCCTCACCACGCCGTCGCAACGGCGCGCGTTGCTCGAACGGGCGCGAACGATTGCGCTCGTCGGGGCGTCGGATAATCCGCTGCGCCCGAGCTATACGGTCTTTTCGTACTTGCGGCGGCAACCGGAATACGACGTGACGCCGATCAATCCGCGGCTCGATGCGGTCGACGGCATCAAAGCATATCCATCGCTTGCCGCCTACGCGGCCGAGCGCGGCGCCCCTGACCTCGTCGATGTTTTTCGCCGGGAGAGCGAGCTTGTGAACGTGGTCAACGACGCGCTTGCTTCGGGCACCAAGGCAATATGGTTTCAGTACGGCGTCGTCAACGACGATGCCATTGCGCTTGCAGATCGCCGCGGCATGGACGTCGTGGTAGACCGCTGCATGAAAGTGGAGCACGCGCGCTTTCACGGCGGCCTTTCAACGACCGGACTCAACAGCGGTTTGATCACGTCGCGGTGGAGGCCGGTCTAACCCGGTAGCGAATTGTAGCTTCCCCCGAAGGAGCAGCCCGTGAACGCACTTCTCTCGTCAAACGCAGTTCGTCTTTCCGTTGCCTGGGGTCTCTTGGCCGCGATGCTCGCCGGATGCGGCGGCGGAGGTGGAACGCCGCTGGCATTGCCGCATACAGGCGGCGCCACGCGGCCCATCGACACGGCCGCATCGGAG
>JAFAOZ010000279.1 GCA_019247395.1 Vulcanimicrobiota bacterium
GAAAAGCTTCGCACGCTCAGGAGGTTAATTTGGCAGGCTTAATTTGGACGATTATCGTCATACTGTTCGTCTTGTGGCTCCTCGGTTTCTTACTCCACTTCGGAGGGGGCCTGATTCACATAATCCTGCTCATCGTTGTGATCCTCATCATCGTCAATTTGCTGACGGGACGAGGCTTACGAGTCTGACGTAGGCCGGAAAGGAGTTAACAGCTATGGCGGCCCGCAAGAAATCGAGCACGCGCAAGAAGTCCAGCACGCGCAAGAAAACGAGCACGCGCAAGAAGTCGACGGCCAAAACGTCGACCCGGAAGAAATCGACGCGCAAGAAATCGACGCGTAAGTACGGCAAAAAGGCCGGGCAGAAAGTCAAGCGCGCGATGCACGAGATGAAACGCGGAGAGCTCAAATCGGGCCGTTCCGGCAAGAAAGTGAAGAGCCGAAAACAGGCTATCGCGATCGGTCTGAGCGAAGCGCGCCGCGCCGGAGGGAAAGTTCCCTCGCGGAAGCGGCGCTCTTCTCGGAAGCGTTCTTAGACGACTGAGCGTCGTCGAAGGCTAGGCGGCGGCCGGGACTTCGAGCTCGGCCGCGTTCGCCAATGGACCACGGTCGGTCGTTAGACAACCGCAGGCGTGGAGCGCACGATCCACTACCGCTTTGGCATGTTGATCGTCGCCGCAGAGCGGAATGTTTGCGCCGGACTGCGGCATGTTGATCAAAGCGCGCACGACACTTCGTGAATCGAGCTTCGCGGCGAGCATTTCCGCGCCGCTGTGCGAACCATCACCGTACTCGTCGCTGACGGCATCGACGATGACCG
The DNA here is from genome assembly GCA_019247395.1 of Vulcanimicrobiota bacterium. Classification (GTDB taxonomy): domain Bacteria; phylum Vulcanimicrobiota; class Vulcanimicrobiia; order Vulcanimicrobiales; family Vulcanimicrobiaceae; genus Cybelea. The sequence goes on from JAFAOZ010000279.1 coordinate 820, forward strand.
CTTGGACGCCGGAACCGACGGCCTTCACGGCCGTGTCGACCGCGTCGCGCGGCACCGCCATGACCAACAGGTCGGACGACATCGCTTGCTTATAGGGTAGTTCGTTGCGCGCGCCGATTTCGATGGCGACGCGCTCGGCCCGTTGGGCCGCCGTTGGATCGGCGATAGATAACTGGTGCCCTCCGTCGCGCAACAGGCGGCCGATTGCCTTCGCGCGGTCATCGGAGCCGACTATTCCTATCCTCATGGTGAAAAAGTACCCGGCAGGCTGAGCCTGGGCTGAGAAGCGCAGCCTTGCGAACGATCCGGCTCAGATCATTCCGAACCGGACGCAGCCCCGAGTTCTTCAGCGAGACCAATGAGAATTTTCTCAGGCCCGCGGACATAACAGAGGCGATACGCGTCCATATATTGGACGACCTCACCGACCAGGCGTGCGCCGCGTTTCTGCAGCCTCTCGAGCGTGTCGTCAATGTCGTCGACGGTGAACATCACGCGGAGGTAACCAAGCGCGTTTACGGGAGCGTTCCGATGATCGGCGACGACGAGGGGCTTGAGAAAGCGAGAGAGTTCGACCCGACCGTGCCCGCCGGGCATGCGCATCATTGCAATTTGCACGAGCTGATCGCCCAGGCCGGTGACTCGACCGGCCCACTCCCCCTCAATCGTGGCCTCGCCTTCGAGTTCGAGGCCGAGCTCTTGAAAAAAGCCGATCGTGGCCCGCAGGTCTTCAACGACGATTCCGATGTTGTCCATGCGCGTGTTCATGCGTCCCAATCTAGGGCGTACGGGTCTTCCGCGACAAGAGCCCGGCGGCAGGTGGGGTCCCGAACTCGGCCGCTTGAAGCGCACGTGCGGCCGTGGTAAACTATCCGTCTGTGCCCCGGGCCAGCGGCGGCGGTGGGAACCCTTACGTGACGACGTGAGAAGCGCTTCCCTGCGTAGGCTGCGGCCACCGTGTCCTTCGACTTCGGCGCTCCGCGCCTGCGCTCAGGACGACACGGAACGGGGACGCTTCAGAGGAAGATCACCTTTTGAACCTCATCGACGTCAACAACTTCGACGCCATGCGCATCGGGCTGGCGTCGCCCGAGCAAATTCGCGCTTGGTCGTTTGGCGAAGTCAAGAAACCCGAGACGATTAACTACCGGACGCTCAAGCCGGAACGCGACGGCTTGTTCTGCGAGAAGATCTTCGGCCCGACCAAAGACTGGGAGTGCCACTGCGGCAAGTACAAGCGCATCCGTTTTAAGGGCATGATCTGCGACCGCTGCGGCGTCGAGATCACGCGGGCCAAGGTGCGCCGCGAGCGGATGGGCCACATCGAGCTTGCGACGCCGGTCAGCCACATCTGGTATCTCAAAGGTGTGCCGAGCCGAATCGGCATTCTGCTCGATATGTCGCCGCGCCAGCTCGAAAAGGTCATTTATTTCGCGGCGTACGTCGTGATCGATCCCGGCGACACCACGCTAGTGAAACGCGAGGTCCTTTCGGAACAAAAATATCGCGAGGCGCGGGATAAATTCGGCAATCGTTTCAAGGCCGGCATGGGCGCGGAAGCGATTCGGGAGCTATTGCGCGACCTCAACCTCCGCAAGCTTCAAGAAGATCTTCGTAAAGAGTTCAAAGAGACGAGCGGCCAGAAGCGCCTCAAGGCGATCAAACGGCTCGAAGTCGTCGAAGCCTTTCTGAGCAGCGGCAACCGTCCGGAATGGATGGTGCTCGCAGCCGTTCCGGTGATCGCACCGGAGCTGCGGCCGATGGTTCAACTCGACGGCGGCCGGTTCGCGACGTCGGACCTCAACGACCTCTACCGGCGCGTGATCAATCGGAACAACCGCCTCAAGCGGCTGCTTGAGCTCAACGCGCCCGAGATCATCATTAAGAACGAAAAGCGCATGCTGCAAGAAGCGGTCGATGCGCTGATCGACAACGGGCGGCGCGGGCGTCCGGTCACCGGGCCCAACAATCGTCCGCTCAAATCGCTCTCCGACATTCTCAAAGGCAAGCAGGGCCGCTTCCGGCAGAACCTGCTCGGCAAGCGCGTCGACTATTCGGGACGTTCGGTCATCGTCGTCGGCCCTTCGCTGAAGCTGCACCAGTGCGGCTTGCCCAAAGAGATGGCGCTCGAGCTCTTCAAGCCGTTCGTGATGAAGAAGTTGGTAGACCGAGGCCTCGCGCACAATATCAAGAGTGCGAAGCGCATGGTCGAGCGCGTGCGTCCCGAGGTCTGGGACGTTCTCGAAGAGGTGATCAAGGAACATCCGGTGCTGCTCAACCGCGCGCCGACGCTCCACCGTTTGGGCATTCAGGCCTTCGAGCCGGTGCTGGTCGAGGGGAAGGCGATCCATCTGCACCCGTTGGTCTGTACGCCGTACAACGCCGACTTCGACGGCGACCAGATGGCCGTGCACTTGCCGCTCTCGGCGGGCGCACAGGCCGAAGCCCGCGTGCTGATGCTCTCGTCGAACAACATCTTGCTGCCCGCATACGGCAACCCGGTCTCGATCCCGACCCAAGACATGGTCTTAGGGCTGTACTACCTCACGTTCAATCGCGACGAATACAAGGGGCCGGCAAAGGCCGCGGTGACCGACGAGTACGAGCACGTCGATCATACGTCGAAGCGAGAAGCGCCGGCGACTGACGCACCGGGAGCGCTTCCGACCTTCTTCGACGGCAAAGAAGCCGTGATGGCCTACGAAACGAAACAGCTCGGACTCCAAGAGTGGATCTACGTGCGCTGGAACGGCGAGCTCATCAAGACGACCGTCGGGCGCGTGATCTTCAACATGGCCTTCCCGGAGCGATGGAATCACGAGTTCGTGAATCGCATCATCGACAAGGGCGGCCTGAAGAAGACCATCACCGACTGCTATCGCCGCTACGGTAACGCGGAGACGGCGCGATTCCTCGATGCTATCAAAGACCTGGGCTTCCACTACGCGACGCTCTCGGGCACGACGGTTTCGATCAATGACGTCATCGTGCCGGAGAACAAGTACGAGATCGTCGGCAAGGCCCAGGACGAAGTCGACGAGCTGCATCGCCTCTACGAGCAAGGCTTCATCTCCGAGGACGAGCAGTATAACAAGACGATCGACATTTGGTCGAAAGCCTCAGATGAGGTGACGACCGCGATGCAATCGTCGCAAAATCCGCTCAACCCCGTCTTCATGATGGCGACGTCGGGCGCTCGCGGCTCGATTGCGCAGGTCAAGCAGCTCGGCGGCATGCGCGGCTTGATGTCGGATCCCTCGGGACGAATTCTCGAGATTCCGGTCAAGGCTTCGCTCAAAGAAGGCCTGACGGTGCTCGAGTACTTCATCTCGACGCACGGTGCGCGCAAAGGTCTGGCCGATACCGCGCTGCGGACGGCCGACTCGGGTTACCTGACGCGGCGTCTCGTGGACGTCGCGCAAGACGTAATCATCCGCGAGGAAGATTGCGGAACGAGCGCCGGCATCATGGTCAGCGACATTCGCGTCGGTAAGGAAATCATCGAGCCGCTCGTCGACCGCATCATCGGCCGGCGCGCTGCCGAAGACGTCCGCCTTGACCCGAAGAAGCCGACGACGACGATCGTGGCGCGTAACGCCGAGATCGACGAGGAGAAGTCCAAGGCGCTAATCGACGCGGGCATCACCGACGTAAAGATTCGCTCGGTGCTGACCTGCCAATCGAAGTACGGCGTCTGCTCGATGTGCTACGGGCGCGACTTGGCTGCCGGCAATAAAGCCGACATCGGCACGGCTGTTGGAATCATCGCCGCGCAGTCGATCGGTGAACCAGGCACGCAGCTGACGCTGCGAACGTTCCACACCGGCGGCGTCGCGACTGAGGACATCATCACGGGTCTGCCGCGCGTCGAAGAGATCTTCGAAGCGCGTAAACCCAAAGGTCAAGCGACGATTGCCGAACAT
>JAFAOZ010000319.1 GCA_019247395.1 Vulcanimicrobiota bacterium
CGTTCTTGTCGGTGATGTACCAGGTTAGCCGAACTAAGTGGCTAGGCTCGCCGCCGGCCGCGCGCAGCACTGCGATCACGTTGCGCAACGCTTGGCGGGCCTGTTCCAAAAAATCGTCCCCGACGAGCTCGTTGCGCTCATTCCAACCGATTTGGCCGGAGATCGCGAGATAGCGGCCTTCGGCCAGGATGCCATTGGCATAACCGCTCGGCCGCGGCCAGCCCTGCGGATTAATCGCGTCGCTCATGCGTAATCCATTGCGCTCGTGCGATCGAGACCTTCCGACAGCCGCGCCGCGCGCAACAGCACGGTTAGCAGCGCACTGACGAGCAGATTGATCAGCAAGGAGTACAGCGCGATGAAGCCGGTCAACGAACCGCCGAAGGCGTGAATCGTGTAGTTGGCATTAAAGCCGGTGGCCGTCGCCATCGCGCAGCTCGCTGCAAGACCGCACGTCCAGCCGGCGAGCAAGGCTTTAGGATGGAACCATCGTGTCCAAAGCCCAAGCACGAAGGTCGGAAAGATTTGCAGCATCAAGGCTCCTCCGAGGAGTTGAAAATCGATTGCGAACGGGACCGGCACGAAGAAGACGGTCAGAAGCGCGAATGCGGCGATAGCAAGCGTGAGCAGTTTAGCGACGTGCGTCTCGACCGATGAGCGTTCCGGCGAAAATTCGCGGAAGACATTGCTTGCGAAAAGATTCGCTGCGCCGATGCACATGATCGCTGCCGGAACGAGGGCTCCGATGACGATCGCGGCGTCGGCAACGCCGGTGAACCAACCGGGAAAGAAGCGCGCGAAGAGCAACGGCACGACGTTGCTGGCGTCCTTCGGCGCGATGTGCGCCGCGATGGCGCAGTAGCCGAGCAGTGCGAGAAGGCCGAGCAAGAGCGAATAGATCGGAAGCAACGCGGCATTGCGCCGAATCACCTCGCGACTCCGCGCCGCCAGGACGCTGGTAATCGAATGCGGATAAATGAAGAGCGAGAGCGCGGAACCGAACGCCATTGTGGCATATGTGAAGTACTGCCCCGGCGCGAGCAAAATCGAGCTGGGGTGCGGCCGCGCAGCGAGCGCGGCTTCCGACGAGGTTAAGACGTGCTGCCAGCCGCCCAGGCTCGCGGGAATTACGACGATCGCCGCGATGACGGTCACGTAAATCAGCGTGTCTTTCACGAACGCAATCAAGGCCGGCGCGCGGAGTCCGCTTACGTACGTATAGGCTCCGAGCAGTACGAATGCGATGCTCAGCGCGGGCAGCGCGCCGGCGGCGCCGAGTGTGCTGAACTGCGCAAACACAGCTCGCATCCCGACAAGCTGCAGCGCAATGTACGGCATTGCCGCGACGACGCCGGTCAAGGCGACGGCAATCTCGAGCGCGCGGTCGCCGTAGCGGTCGCGAACGAAGTCGGCATTGGTGAGATAGCCGCGCCGCCGCGCCACCACCCAAAATCGGCTGAGCACGACCAGCGCGATCGGATAGGCGATTGTGGCGTATGGGACCGCAAAAAAGCCCAACGCGCCGACGCCGTAGATGAGCGCCGGTACCGCGATGAACGTGTATGCGGTGTAGAGATCCCCGCCCAGCAAGAACCATGAGACGACCGTGCCAAAGCTCCGGCCGCCGAGCGCCCATTCTTCGAGCTGGGAGAGATTTGCGTTGCCCCACCGTGCCGCGCCGAAGCCCATTGCCGTAACGCCGACCAGCGCGATCGACAGCACGACCGCCGCACTAGACATCGTGGCGCTCGCGCGTCAACGCGATGTAGAGCCCGAGCAGCGCCGCGGTGATCAGCACCCACGCGAGCTGATACCAATAGAAGAAGGGCAACCCGAAGAGCGCCGGAGCGGCGCGGTTATAGATTGGCGGAATGAGCGTGCCCACGAACGGCAAGACAAGCAGGACGTACGCGGCACGGCGCATTGCCGCTCGTTTCTCGCGGGCGTCGGGTGCGCCTGTTGCGACCGAGCGCTCGACGAAGGTTCGGCGGGGACGCGGGGCAAAACAACCCTAAACTCCGAGCCGCTCTCCAGCGGAAAGGACCAAGATGGCCGTAACTCAACCCCCGAAAGATACGCCGTTCGGACTCGAACCGAATGTTGCAGCGGGGCTCGCTTATCTTTTCACGCTGTTGGGCGGCATCGTGATGCTCGTCGGCGGCGGGACCAATCGCTTCGTGAAATGGGCCGCGGCGCAATCGATCACAATTTGGGTCGTGTACTTTGTCCTCAGCTTCGTGCTCACGTTCATTCACTTTTGGATCCTCGAGCCGATCCTTTGGCTACTCGGATTGATCGTTTGGATCTGGACCTTCGTCACCGGGTTCCAAGGTAAGGAAGTGCGCGTCCCCGGAATCGCTTCGATAACGGATAGTATCTTTAAGTCGCAGCTCGGCTAACGCGCCCTTAACCCGAACGGGCTTTAAACCGCAGCCTCAGCAGCGGACGCTCGAAGCAATAGGTTACGACGGTCGCTTGCGCAATGCTTATTGCGCAAGCGATTTTCGTGTATTGCACTTGCCAGGTTGTATCAAAGTGCGGATAGTCGGAATACGGTGGAATCTTGTGCGCGAACAGCTCCCGGGCGACGAGCTGATGGTACAGATAGAGATTGTACGAGATCGTCGCAAAGAATCGAAGGATCACGTTATCGAGCATGATCCGCCACCAACGCGGGCTTACCAGCCACCCAAGTGCGATCACGGCGAAAGCGGCGCCAAACAAAGGACGGTTATTGATCTGCCAGACGCCGGCCCATTGGTCGTGGAACCGGTATGCGTAAAGCGACTCTAAGAGCGCG
>JAFAOZ010000088.1 GCA_019247395.1 Vulcanimicrobiota bacterium
TTCAGGTTTCCTACGATGCCACTCCTAAAATCCGCTTAACGCTGCTGGGCGTGAATCTCTTCCACAGCTGCTTCGGCGGTACGGCGGCGCCATGGACGGCCGCGTACCCGCCGAATAACGCCATCTGCGGTTACGCGCCGCAAGGAGGATCGCTCAACGGTGCACTCTATCCCAGCAACTTTTATAACGGTACCGGCATCAACGATGTAGCGGCGAACAAGGGGCGGACTCCGTTCACGCAGAGCTACTTGCCGAGCACGCTCAGCAACGGCGCAATCGGGGGAGCGGTGCCGCCGATCAACGTGTACTTCAATGCCCAAGTGAGAATCTAAAGTTAGCTCCACCAAATAGGAAGGCGGCTTCGGCAACTGCGGAAGCCGCCTTCCTTCTCTTTAGTGTGCCAGTTTTGGAAGCTGCGGAAGCGCCAGTGGCCCGCGATGAGCCGTAAGGACGGGCCTGTGCATGCGCGGCGCAGCCGGAAGCCGGTCTGCCGACGCATCGATCGGTCGCGCGACGATGCGATAATCGAACGCGACGCTCGTCCGCCCTCGGTCGTTTTCACGAACCTGAAACCCGCCGGCGGTTTTCATGCTGACGTAAAGACCCCGCGTTTCGCCCAAAGGAGTGAGGAAGACGTAATAGTTGCTGTTCCGATCGATGACGGATGCGAAGTCCGAAGGGATCATGACGTTTGCGACGCCGTTAAGAAGGCGCGCCTCGCCGACGTCCTCCATCGTCGCACTCGCCGATTCGGAAGCGTAGGCAAGGACGCGTTGTCCGTTGCTGCTGTGATGACGCGCGAGGACGCCACCGCCGCCAATGATCTGTCCGCTGCAAACCATGTTTGCGTTATAGTCGATCGCGCATTCCTTGCCCGTCGAGGCGTTCCACGCGAAGAACAAGCTGGTGCTCGGTCCATCGCCTATGGCATAGATGGCCGGGCCGTAACCGACTGATGTTGCCTCGGCCAACAGACCGTACCCGCCGTCGCCGTACACACCGGGTCCTGAATTGCTATAGCCTTCGACGCCATAGGTGCTGACGGAGACGCCGTAGATGCCGATTCCGCCGCCAAGATTCGCACCGATCGTTCCGGCGCCGTCGGTCGTGGTGTAACCATAAACGCCGGGCGTCGTTGAAGTGCCGACGTTCGTGGCCTCTCCGAAGACGCCCGCGAGCGCGCCTTCACCTGAAACGCCGTAGCCGTTCGAGGCGTTGCCGAGGACTCCAACGCCGAGATTTGCTTGTCCGTAGACGGCCTCGTTGCTCGAGCCGCCGTTAACGGCAGCAAAGAGTCCAATAGTAGACGAGCCGGACGACTTGGCCTCAAGGCACGCGTAGCCGCCGCTGCAGCTGTAGGTTTTGCTTTTATCGGGTTGGAAACGCTCGGCGCGTACCACGCCTAAGCTCGAAAGCGCTATTGCTGCGCCTAATACGAGACCGCTCATCGCAATCATGCGCTTGGGAAAGGTGATTGATATTCGCATGTGACGCACTCCTCAAAGTATGTTAAGGCCTTTGTGAGACTATTTAATTGCGATTCCAACCTCGGAAAAGGCCTGACAAACCGACCCCTGATACGCACAGATCTCTTGTTCGTATTTGTACTTTCCGTGCGTTGACGGGAGGCCTTGCGCCTCGCTGATCGTGTCGTAGCTCGGGTCGCCGGGATTCGGGCTGAAGGACCCGTTGAAATAGCTAACGAGATGCCCGCTTTTTCGAAGCGCGAAATCCCAGGCCCACGTATACTGGTACTGACTCGGGCCGCAATAGCTTCCCGGCGAATAGCAGAAGTAGAGCTGCACGCTTTGTCCGGCAGAAAGTGTGGCGCAATATACGTATCCCGCCGGACACTTCTTGTCGGGCTGAACGTTGCTGCCGACGAGGATGATATGCCCACTTTGATGACTGCTCTTACTCGTCGCATGCGATAACGCTGCTACAGTCGGATTAGCGCCCTGCGCGGTGCTGCCGCATGCAGCGAGTAGTAGTGAGGCTCCGAGCGCGTAAATCAGAGTCCTGATTTTCATAGCAAGCTCCTTTATGGCTGCGCGCTCCTTTGAGGCGGTTGGCAGTTCGTTTCGCATCAGGCTCACCGTGACGGTTTCGAAAGCGGACGCAACAGTTTGGGTAGCGCGGGCGGGCGGAAGGCGAGGTGCGGAAGCCGTTGCGCGGTCGCTCCGTACGGATGCCCTACGACGCGATAGTCGAAATAAAGCGAAGAACGGCCTCGCTCTATCTCTCGCACCATGAAGCCACCCTCGAATTTTTGGGCGACGTAGAGGCCGCGCGTATCGCCGTCCGGCGTCAGAAAGACCTGATAACCGTGACTGAAGTCGAGAAGACGAGCATATGCGGGATCGAACCGAACGGCAGCCTCGCCGTCCGTCATGCGCGCCGTTCCCGTGTCCTCGAGCGTGGCGCGCGTCGACTGAGCGGTGAAGGTGCCGGTTGACCCGCCGTCGCGCGCCCTTTGCTCGACCATGGGCGACTGTTGCGTATAGACGCCACCGGAGAAATATCCGTCGCCGCTGACGTCAACGTAGAAGTATCCGCCGTCAACTTCGTTCACCGCGTAAAACGGAAACGAATAGGGGCTGTCGGCCAGGGCAACCAGCGCCGAGTCGGTATCGGTTCCCGTGCTGATGAAGGCACCGGGAAAGCCTGCTGATGCAGTTCCGTAAACGCCGTAACCCGACGCCGTTTGGCCGTAGAGCCCGTTTCCACTCGACGCAATACCGGCGACACCGTTGCCGCTCGAGCTGCCACCTTGGACCCCGAAACCGTCGATGGAGAAGCCCTCGACACCACCGTTATTTTCGCCGGCACCATAGACGCCGATACCATCCAACGAAGTGCCGACGACTCCGTATCCGGCAGCGCTCCCGCCGTACTGATCGTCGCCTTCCAAACCCGAGCCGGTGCCCGAATTGACGGCGTCGAAACACGCGCTGGTCTTATTGCACGTGACCTTGCTCTTCGCCGGCTGAATTCTGGAAGACGCTCCTGAAACGGCAGTCGCGCTCGAGACGCCTATACCGGCGATTAGGAAGCTTGCAGCAACGCTCGCTAAGAATCGATTCATGGTACGTTTCCCTCGCTTTCGGCTCGCAAGTGCGGGCCACGTGACAAGCATAGCGATGGCGCGTCTCAAGAGCGTCTCAGGCGGGGACTGAGCGTGAGACGGCTCCGAGACGGGCGATCTCGTACAACGGTAAAGTGCGACATGCTACCCACCGCCTGGAGCAGCTTTTCCTCGTGCGATTGTGGCGGGAAGAAGGCGCTCCGCCTGACGCGGTTAGGGGGAGTGTGCGGGCGGTTGAAGACGACGAGACGTGTGTGTTTTCAAACTTCGGCGACCTCGGGGCGTTTCTGCGCCGGCGCTTCGCTCTGGCGTATCCGCGGCTACGGATGCGTAGGCGCGCTCGAGCGCGGCATTGTCCCGAATCTGACTAAATGCTGCGCGATCGAGCGGATCTTTCAAGCGCTTGAGCCACATTAGGAATGCGGCGTGTGCCCGGCGAAGCGCTTCGCGCCCTTCCCCTCGGCGGCCGAGCGCGTCGAGCGCTCGCGCGAGCGGCCACCAGTGAGCCGGCGAATCGGTCTCCACGGAGCCGCTTTCACATAGTTGGAGGGTCTCATCGACAAGAGCGACGGCCCGCGGATCGCCTGCGAGCGCATATGTGAGCGCGAGTTCCGCCGCCGTACGCTTCGTATAGATGCTCGATGTGGAGCATCGAAAAATTGCGAAGGACCGCTCGAGATAATCGATCGCTTCGTTCAATCTCCCCAGCTCGCGATGCATTAATCCCACGATTCGCAGCGCCGCAGCTTCGAGAAATCGGTCCTCGCGAGCCTGCGCCGCTGCGATGGCTTCCTCAGCCAGCGCGATGGCGGCTGCGTGCTCACCTCGTTCGACGGTAATGTCGGCCGCCGTAAGCGCCCTGCCTGCACGGTGCAGCGGATTATCGGATTTGTCGAGGATTTCGTCGATCGCATCGAGTGCCGACTGGGCGTTCTCCACGCGCCCTAACTCCGCCTCAAGCGTTGAAAGGTTGAAATACGCGATAAAGAGCGAGTTCAGATCGCAATCGCGGTAAAGCTCGATTGCACGACGCAGATGGTCTCGCGCCTCGTCGAACCGGAACAGGCAGCAGCCGGCGGCGCCCAGTACCGTGTGTACGCTCGCGACGGTTCCCCTGCTTCCGACCTTTGCCGCCAG
>JAFAOZ010000100.1 GCA_019247395.1 Vulcanimicrobiota bacterium
AAGAGAGTTGTAGGGCGCGGTATTGAACGAGCCCTTGTCGTCGTTATACTTCGCAAGCAGGTGTTCGGGAAGGACCGGCGCGTTGCCGTTCTCGCTCCATAACTGCTGTAAGAACGGTGCGTACAGCTTCTTCATATGGATGAGCGCGACGTGGGGATCGCTGCAATCGATGCTGCCGATATCCTTGTAGCCGTCGGTCGTTACGACGTTGTTGTGAGGGTTCATGACGACCTGCCACGTAAATTTTAGATCGTTGCAGGTCAGCGCCACACCGTCTTGCCATTTGATATTCGTCCGCAACTTATACTTCAGCGTGAGACCGTCTTTGCTGACGTCGCCGTTGGCAACCGTCGGAACCTCGCGCAGCGCGTCGGGCACGGGATGCGCGTTGGCGTCGTAGCGCACGGCCCATGAGAAGGCAAACATGGATATGTCCAGCGTCGGCGTCGCCGCGTTGAGGACGACGTTGAGCGTCTTTGGATCGGAAGACTCCGTGAAGCGAAAAACGCCCGCCTGAGTCCACGGATTGCGGCCCTGCGCGCCGCCTCCGACACTCGATACCTTCGTACAGGAGGTCGCGGCCACCGCGACTGCGAGCAGAACGAGCCTGCCCCAAGCCTTGAAACTCACGCGGACGCTCCTTCCTCAACGTCATCGGCACGCATCGCATTCGCATCGATCCCACGTGCCGCGCAAAACTCCACATAGGCCGCCGGCGCGATCTCTGACGGTTTGATCTCGCTGCGGCCGCCCCAAAAAACGTTTGTATAGGAAAACGCTATCCCTGCTTCACGCAGGTGCTCGTCGATGGCGGCTTTGTGTGCCAGGACGACCGGCTTCTCCATGCCGTGCGCGACGGCCATCACGTTCACGTTGTGGAATTCGGGGCCTCCCTCGCGCCAGTACGCGTGCGTGATGACGTAGTGACGCCCCACTTCGCAACCGGCCTCGATCTCGCGCCCCGCCGGAACGGCCCAATGGAAAAGCGCGTTATAGCGCGTCGCACGTTCGTTGCCGGCAGTAGCCTTGACGTGCTCCAAAAAGGTTGAAAAGCGGCCGATCACCCCGCGCGACTGGAGCGTTTGCGCCGTAACGGTAAACGTTTGGAAATCGACGCCTGCCTCGCCGGCGCGCGGCCGCCAAAGGTCGCGAACGATCTCGTCGGCGGCAAACTCGCGTTTCAGCGCGGTCAGCACGCGCCACTCGAGGTCGGAGAGTTTGACCAGCGCCGATTCCAGCGGACGCGCCGGCTCCTCCGCGCGGGCGCCCGGTTCGAGCCCGCGACGGCGCACGTGTCCAACTCCTAGCGTGAAGAGCATCTTTGCCGGCATCAGGCGGAAGCGTTCGGCCCCGACGCGATCGCCGAGCCACTGCGCATGTTTGCGCAGCGAATAGCCTTGCGGCACCTTTACCGTGGTCCAAAGCCGATAGCTGCTTCCAGCCGAAACCGTATCGGTCGTGCGAATCACGACGTGCCCGGAGAAAGGGTCCTCGCGAAACATGTAATCGAAAGCCGCGTCGAGCTTTGCCGGTGATACTTCCCAGGCGCACAGCGCGCCGTTCGCCAGACTTGTAGCGAGAAGCGTCTGGCGCACGCGGCGGATCGTTCCGCTTCGAAGCATCGCGATGATGCGCTCGATCACGGTATCGACCGGGATGCCGCTTCGAGCCGCAATCTCGCCGAAGGGATCGGTTTGGAAGCCCGCGAGCCGGTCTTCCGAAACGGCCAAGATCGCGGCATTGACGGGGTCGGAGATCCTCGCCGAGCTCTCCGAGGCTTGAGGCATTACGGCCAGTTAGATTTGGACGTCGCTCATACCCGTTGCATATAAGTAGTTCTGCTCGGCCGTGTAGACGCCGTAGAGTGCCGAGATGTACGCGGATTGCGCGGTCGTCAGATTTGCCTCGGCGGTGACCACGTTCAGAATCGTGGTCGCCCCGACTCGGTACTGCGCCTGCGTCGCGCTGAGTGAGACCTGCGCCGACGTGAGCTCGGACCGCGCCTGCACGAGCGAAGCTCTCGACGAGATCAACGTCGCCAGCGCCGACCGGACGTCGGACTCCACCGTAAGCTTGGTCGAATTCAAGGTCGCGAGCTCTTGATCGAGCTGCGCCGCAGCAACGGCGATGTTGTAGTTCGTCTGACCTTGATCGTAGATCGGAATGCTGAGATTGAGTCCAATCGTCTTCGAGTTGGTCCAGCCCGCGGGGATACCGTTGGGCGCGATGTTCCCCCTCGGGCAGGCCGAAATGCCCTCAACGGCGCCCGTTTTGGGATCGGTCGCCGTGCTGGAATAACAGTCGATGAACTCACGGCTGACGCCGTCGCTCGCACCCGCGGAGAGCGTCGGGAAGCGAGCCAGCTTGGCATAGCGTAATGCCTCTTGCGCGGATTGCACGTTATATGCGGCGGCAATGTAGTCGGGCCGCATGATGAGCGCGCGCTTCAACGAGGCCGCATAGCTCGGGTTCGGCACCGGCGGCTGGGCACTCAGGGCTTGGGGCACGACTTGCGCATCCGCGTCGAGGCCGAGCGTGGTGGCAAACGTTGCCTGTGCTCCGATCGCGACGCCTTGCGCGGTCACGAGATTGCCGCGCGCCTGAGCCGTCTGGAATTGCGCGGCAGCAATATCCGAGCGCGCGGCGGCGCCGTTGCGAATCTGCGCGGCTACGGACGATTCGTTCACTTCGAACTCGCGCACGAGTTGTGCGTCCGCCGTAACCGTGGCGTTGTCTTCGAGCACGGTGTAATACGAGTTCGCAACGTTTAACGAGAGCTGCTGGAGCTGACGAAGCAACGTCGCGCGAGCGGCAATGTCGGCGAACTTGGCGGACCGTATGTTGGCGATCGTCCGGCCGCCGTCATAGATCAGCTGCGTGATCGTGAGCGTAACGGATTCGTTCGTAATCGTGCTTTTCGAGTACGGCGCCGGCGTCGCTAAGCCGAAGGCGGCCGCGGGACTCGGTCCGGGGCTAGCGGAGGCGCGGGCCGACGTGCTCGCGGTCGTGCCGTTGCTGTACTGGTTGCCCATTTGCGCGTTGCCGCTGAGGCCCGGATAATACGCTTGCACCGAGGACGTGTACCGCGCATGAATGACGGCCCATTGCGCGTTTTGCAGCGCGAACGTCGGCGATAACGCTACCGCGATGCGAATCGCATCCACCAGCGAAATCGACTGGGGCACGCCTTTCTTGGGCCTTAGTTGCTGTACGTCGGGCGCCGGTGTTCCGTACGCCGGGTACGGCAGCGGCGTACCGCTGATCGTCGGCTGCGGGAGCGGCGACGGCATGACGATTCCCGGAACGCCCGGAATTTGACCTTGGTCCGGCGTGCCTTGTGCGAGCGCAACGCCGGTCACGAGAGTGCCTAGCACGAGCGCAGCAGCGAGCGCTCGTGCGCGAATTATTCCGCGCATCAACTCAGTGCACCGATGCGCCGGCGGGTGCGTTTCCGTTGCTGACGGCGACTTCGCTACCGTCTTTGAGCGCGTCGGGCCGCGTCGTCACGACCATCGTGCCCGGCGTGATGCGCGGGCTCGTCACTTGCGCCAACGTGTCGGTCTGCACTCCGACCCGAACCGGGACCGCTTGCGCTTTATTATCGGCGACGACATAGACGATGTTGCCGCTCGGTGTCTGCGCGACCGCGCTGCGCGGCACGACGATGGCGTTGGGGGCGCGTGCCTTGGTGACCGTTACGGTGACGAGCATGCCGCCCCGCAGCACGTATCCGGGATTCTGCACTTGCAGCCGTGCGAGATACGAAAGCGTGCCCGCAGTCGGCACGAGGTTCACCGTTTGCACCGGTCCGGTGAATCGGCGTCCGGGGAGCGATGACGATTGGTACGATACCGTGATTCCGGGATGCACGTAGGGCAGGTCTTCGTCTGGAACGTTGACGTTGATCCAGACCTTGTCCACGCGTGCGACCTGCAGCACCGGCTGCGAGGGCGACGCGTATGCGCCCGGATCGACGAGGCGGTTAGCGACGACCGCATCGTACGGCGCGTAGAGATACGTCTGCGAGAGCTGCGTGGATAGGACGTCCGCCTGAGCGGAAGCCGCGGCCGCGCCGGCCTGCTGCGCTTTGACGTTCTGATAGCTGACGACGTTATTGCGAAGCCCGACGACGGCGTTGTTGTACGATTGCTGTGCGGAAACGTAATTCGCCTGAGACTGTTGGAGGGCGGTCTCCGATACGTAGCCTTGTTTGTAAAGTTGTTTGTTCTGATCGTAGACCAGTTTTGCGTTATCCAGGTTGGCCTTCGCGCTTTGAACCGCGGCCTGATTCGTCTGCACCTGCACGGGATATCCGACGACGGAGCCTTGCGCGGACGCGGACTGCTGCGCCGCCTGCGCGCGCGCCTGCGAGAGCTGCGCTTCGAGCGTTCTCGGATCGATCGTCGCCAGCAGCTCGCCCTTTCGGACCATGTCGCCGATGTTGACGTTGATCTTTAGAATCGTGCCGTTCTGCTGAAAGGCAAGGGTCGATTGCTCGAGCGGCGCGATTTGACCGTCGAGCGAGAGAAACGTCGCGATGCTCTGACGCGACGCCGGAGCGGCATCCACCGCAAGCGGCGGCGTGGTTTGAGCCGGTTTTCGCCCACAGGCGGCCAGCGTCGCCGATGCGCCGGCTACGACAAGTGCCAGCAGCGTCGTTCGTAAAAAAACGGAGCGGGGTCTCATCCTGGACATCTCTTTCCTAGGCATTGGTCCTTCATGGTCTCATATACGGCGGCCAACGGGCTTTGATTCAAAGCCTCCTCACATGGAACCTCGGCATGAGGAAATAGGGTGCAGGGCGTATCTCCCCCGGGCATGAGCGCGAAACTCGACATTGGCCGCTCGTATAGCCTTCAGAGCCGAGTCGAGGAATGGATGACCGCCGAAAAGGCGGGAAACAAAGGCGTTGACGTCCTCTCGACGTCGATGCTGGTTCAGTTGGTGGAAAGCGCCGCAATCCACTGTGTTGCGCCGATCTTGCGTCCGGGGCAGATCACCCTCGGTACCCACGTCGACCTCGAGCACAAGAAACCCGTGCCGGTCGGCTTCATCGTTCGTACCGAAGTCGAGGTCGTGATGCTCGACGGTCCTCGGGTGAGCTTCGCGGTCCAAGTCTTCGACGAACAAGAAGCCGTGGCCGAGGGGACACACGAGCGCTACATAATCGAGAAAGCGAAATTCTTGGCGAAGCTCCAAGAAAAGCTGGGTTAAGCGCAACAAAGTCCCAGGCTATTACTGCAGGGGAGGCAATCGCCCGTCCCCGAAAAGGACTCCAAAGGTACTCACCGACCGGTCCCAGCCAGGGCCTGGGCGGTTAGGCCTAAGCTCATTTAATCAGCTAGGAGGACAGATTGAAGCGACTGAGCATAGGAGTCCTGGCCCTGCTGATGGCAGCCGGTCTCGGATTCACCGCAGTCGCAGCCCAGCCCCCAGCGTCGCATGGCAACATTGGAACCAACGCGATCGCGCAGGACCAGGGTGCGACGGCTGCTCCGCCGGCAGACTTCGGGTCCCCGCCGTCAGGGCAGTATCCGATTCTCTATAACGACCATCACGTCTACACCAAACCCGACATCCTGAAGCGCGGCCGCGTGCTCGCGGCACTCGTACGGGGCGGAACGATCTTGATTCCACTCCGCTCGATGTTCGAGCAAATGGGCCCGCCATACCCGACGGTATCGTGGGACGCGGGAAGTAAGACCGCGACGGTCAGCAAAACCGGCTCCGAGGTCAAAGTGACCCTCGGCAAGCCGGAAGTCATCATCAATGGCGAGTCTCGTCCGCTGGACGTGCCGCCGGAGATGTATCAAGGCGTTGTTCTCGTACCGGTCCGCGTCATTTCGGAAGCGATGGGTGCATACGTACAGTGGGTGCCCGATCGCCGTCTCGTAGTGGTGCGGTACATCCCCGCAACGCCTCCGCCCCCCGCGCCGTCGCCGCCGCCGCCGGTGCCGACTGCGACACCGAGTCCCACTCCGGCACCGTACTACGACTTCTACGTAGCGGGCGATTACATTATCTCGCCCAAGGTCTACAACGAATTCGTACCGGGCACGACAAGCAATAACAACAACGGCGGATTCTCGTACCGCCTCCACGGCGCGATTGAGATCCCGGTCGAGAACATTCCGTTCATGGTCGAGGTCGACTATCGCCAGTGGAACTGGCAGCATCCGTGCGGTGGTGCCGACTGTTTCGTGACGACGATCGGCGGACTGGGGCAATCCTCGGTTCCGCAGTTCATTGGTCGCGACTACAGCTTCGATGCGCGTCTGGGCATTCGTGTCCTCAAACCGCGTATCTACATCGTCGGCGGTTACATGTGGCGCCGCAATAACTACGGCTATCCGCAACAAACGGGCGCGGGCGTCGGTCTGGAAAAACTTCCGGACCTCGATCACGTCTTCTCTTGGTACGGAAGCGCGCTCTACTACTTCGGCGTCAACGGCAACTACCAGAGCGTGGCGGGCGCGTGC
>JAFAOZ010000120.1 GCA_019247395.1 Vulcanimicrobiota bacterium
GTAGACCGCTGAACGCAAAACCGATTGATCTCGGTCGGCAACGGAACCGGCCCGCTAACGAATGCGCCCGTTCGCTTCGCCGTCTCGACGATGCGTTCCGCGGATTGATCGAGCACCTTGTGATCGTACGCCTTGAGGCGTATCCGAATCATCTGCTTGGCCATATAAATCTTTTCGTTTCTATGTTTTCAAGGGACGTTGTTGGTATGTGCTATTCGACGGAGCTTGCCCTTCGGCGGAGTCGAACGGCTCAGTATGACAGAAGTACGTTATTCGGCGACGTTCGTCACGACGCCGGCGCCGACGGTGCGGCCGCCTTCGCGAATCGCGAAGCGCAAACCCTCTTCGCAGGCGATCGGCGTAATCAGCTCGACGTCCATTTGGACGTTGTCGCCTGGCATGACCATCTCGACGCCTTCCGGCAGTTTAATCGTTCCGGTCACGTCGGTCGTGCGGAAATAGAACTGCGGCCGGTAGTTGCCGAAGAACGGCGTGTGGCGCCCTCCCTCTTCCTTCGAGAGGACGTAGACTTCGGCTTTGAACTTCTTATGCGGTTTGACCGAGCCCGGCTTCGCCAGCACCTGGCCGCGCTCGATTTCATTGCGGTCGATACCGCGAAGCAGCACGCCGATGTTGTCGCCCGCAATACCGGAATCGAGCAGCTTGCGGAACATCTCGATGCCCGTCACGACGGTTTTCTTCGTCTCCTCTTTGAGACCCACGATCTCCACTTCTTCGCCGACTTTCACCTGACCGCGCTCGACGCGCCCGGTTCCGACCGTGCCGCGACCGGTGATGGTGAAGACGTCCTCGACCGGCATCAGGAAGGGCTTGTCGACCTGGCGTTCCGGCTCGGGGATGTAGTCATCCACCGTATCCATCAGCTTAAAGATGGGATCTGCATCGGCATCTCCACGCTTGCCGCTGGAGTTCAGCGCCTTGAGCGCGGAGCCCCGAATGATCGGCGTGTCGTCGCCGGGGAACTCATACTGCGTCAGCAGCTCGCGAATCTCCATTTCGACGAGTTCGAGCAGCTCTTCGTCGTCGACCATGTCGACCTTATTAAGGAAGACGATGATGCGGGGGACTCCGACTTGACGCATAAGGAGGATATGCTCGCGCGTCTGGGGCATCGGGCCGTCCGACGCGGCGACCACGAGAATGGCGCCGTCCATTTGGGCCGCGCCGGTGATCATATTCTTAATATAGTCCGCATGGCCCGGGCAATCGACGTGGGCATAATGGCGCTTGGGCGTCTCGTACTCCTGATGCGAGATCGCGATCGTAATTCCACGCTCTTTCTCTTCGGGCGCGTTGTCGATCTGATCGACGCCGACTTTCTGCGCCAACCCTTCGGTTGCCAAGCAGTGCATGATCGCCGCCGTCAACGTCGTCTTGCCATGGTCGACGTGACCGGTCGTTCCGATATTTACGTGCGGCTTCTTACGCTCGAACTTTTGTTTTGCCATGAGATCTCCTAATACACGGTGCCAGGCGTTTTGGTTGCCACTGCGGCCCTGACGCGGTAAACGCCCTCGATTCGAGGGCGTAACTTCGGAATACTATCAGGCCCGGCGAACACCTGTCAACGACGCCTCCGAGGCACCGGCAGGAGTGCCACGCGGGGCCACGGTAGGCCCATGTTCGTCTCCTGGAACGTAGGAGGTTAACGATGCGCGTTGGTTTTGCATTTATGGCCGGCGTCGTCCTGACGGCGTGTTCCAGTTCGATGCACTCCTTGCCGTCCGCGAGCGGGTCCGACGGAGCGTGGGCGCCAGTCGAGCCGACGAGCGCTTATCAATCCATCTTCTCCTTTGGCGGTAGCGCCGGAGCCGGGCCGTACGCCGGCCTCCTCGACGTGAAGGGCACGCTTTACGGCACGACGTGGACCGGCGGCAACGGCTCGGGCGTCGTGTTTAAGATGACGCCGGCCGGATCGGAAAAAGTGCTGTACAGTTTCAAAGGCGGAAACGACGGCAGCTTTCCGTACGCGCCGCTCATCTTCGTAAACGGCGCTCTGTACGGTACGACCTCGAGCGGCGGCCCGGCGAACTGCGGTACGGTCTTTCGAATTACGCTGAGCGGCGCCCTAAAGACGCTCCACGACTTCAAGAACAATGCGGATGGCTGCGGACCCCAAGACCGGCTGCTCGATGTTAAGGGAACGCTGTACGGCACCACAAACAGCGGGGGCGCGCATATGGACGGCACGGTGTACAAGATCACGACCTCCGGATTGGAGAAGGTTCTGTATGCCTTCAGAGGCAGCCGGTACAACGATGCCGGTACGCCGGTCGCCGGATTGATTAACGTCAAAGGTGTGCTGTACGGCACGACCAACGGCGGCGGCACGAAGCAGGACGGAACCGTCTACCGAGTGACGCTCTCGGGCAGCGAAAAAGTTCTTCACATCTTCAATGGCAACGATGGAAACAGCCCGCTCAGCCGCCTGCTGGCCGTCGGCAACGCGCTGTACGGAACCACGTACATCGGCGGCGCACATAATCTCGGAACCGTTTTTGCAATCGGCACATCCGGCGGCGGATTCAAGGTGATCCATAGTTTTGACGGGACCGACGGCGCGGGGCCGCCGCTGGGCGGACTCGTGAACCTCAACGGCATTTTGTACGGCGTCACCAGCGGCGGCGGAACCGGCAGCGGCACGGTTTTTAGCATCACTGCCGCCGGCAAAGAGAAGGTGCTCCATAATTTCGGCAGCAGCTTCGATGGCGTCAACCCAAGTGGAAGCTTAGCCAACGTCGGAGGCCTATTTTACGGCGTCACCATCAGCGGCGGCTCGAATGGGAAGGGAACGGTTTACTCGATCCAACCCTGACCCGCGAAGTGTCCGGGCTAGTTGTCCGGGTGTCGGTTCTACCGCGCTTTCATGCGCGCGATGATTGCTCCTAACCGCCGGCATGCTCGCTCCCGAGCACCGAGCGGACACTCGAAGTAAACCGAAATGGAGCAAACAATGAAAACCTCGAACGTTATCCTTACCGCTGCGGCGCTCAGCGCGACCTTACTAAACGCCTGCAGCGCAGGCGGATCGCAATTTAGTCCTTCGGCCGCGAGCACAACCGCGAGTGCGGTCGCGCCTCAGGGCCGGCATCAGGGCCCGAGCCCCGCGAATTGCCTGCCCACCTTATGGACGACATCGCTGAGCACCAACGCGGTCTACGGATACACGGCTGCAAATTCGACGCCGTGCATTACGCTCAATGGCGTCTATGCGGGTCTCGCATTGAATGCGCCGATCAGCGTTACGGTATGGAAAAAGTACCTCTACGTTGCAGACCTGAACAACTTTCGCGTCGTCGTCTTTACGATCGCAGGCACGTACGTCAAGTACTTCAGCACGACGCTCAGTGGGACGAACTACGAGCCGTGGGGCATTTGCGTCAGCAACGCCGGAATCGTCGGCGTTGGCAATCGCAACGGAATCGATTCGAGCGGAAACAACGTTGACGGCAATGTTGAGTTCTGGAACTACAATGCCGCATCCGGCAGCGGGCCGACCGGTTCGGCCAATACGATCTTGCAAACCGATCAGTTCTGCGCTTTTGACGTTCGCGGGAACTTCTACGTTGACGGCACCGCGTATACCACCGCCGGCGGTGGACAACAGATTGCCTATCTCCCGAACGGCATCGTGAATGCCGGTCCGCAAGTACTGTGCAACTCGGGCCAAGGCAACGCGCACTATTGGACCGGTATGTTCTCGAAAATCACCACACCGGCCACTCAGACCCTCAGCGTGGGCGGAGCAATCGGCAGCTCCACAACCGAAGATCTGCTAACCTTCCCCGTGAGCGGAAGCGGAACGACGTGCAGCAGCGTTACCTTTGGAACACCGGCGACCTATCTCATCACGCCCTACCCAAGCACAATCGATCCGCTCTATCAGCTCGCGCCGAAGCACGCGCCTACCAGTGGCTCCAGCCGGCTTTTCATCGCCGATTACGGCGACGGAGAGACTCTGAAGAGCACCATCGTCGGCGGACCGGCCAGCAACATGGAAACGGTTTCAGACACGACCGGCGTCGCGGCGCAACCGGCGGGAGAGTACTAACGAGTCTCGTCAAAGCGTCAAACAGAAGCGGGCCCGCACTATGTGGGCCCGCTTTCGCTAGGCATCATGGCAGTCTACCGAAGCTAGGCTGGAGCGAGCTTCTTTCCGGCGGCCTTGGCGACGATCTCTTCCTCGACGCTCCTGGGCGCCTTCTCGTAATGCGAGAACTCCATGGTATACGTTGCGCGGCCTTGCGTCGCGGAACGCATGTCGGTGGCGTAGCCGAACATCTCCGAGAGCGGAACATGCGCTGTGACCACCTGCGCTCCGCCCGGCGCTTCCTCGGTGGCGTGGATCGCGCCGCGACGCCGGCTGAGATCGCCGTTGATCGCGCCCATGTACTCTTTGGGCGTTGTGACTTCGACCTTCATGATCGGCTCGAGCAGCACCGGGCCCGCGGCCCGGTTCGCTTCCTTCCACGCCATCGATGCGGCGATCTTGAACGCCATTTCAGACGAGTCGACCTCATGATACGAACCGTCGAAAGCCTCGGCCTTAAAGTCCATCACGGGGAAACCGGCGAGCACGCCGCTCTGCGCGGACTCCCGGATGCCCTCTTGCACGGCCTTCGCGTACTCTTTGGGAATCGCGCCGCCGACGATCTTCCATTCAAAGACAAAGCCGGTACCCGGCGGCTGAGGCTGCACGCGCAGCCAGACGTCGCCGAATTGGCCCTTACCGCCGGTCTGGCGGATGAAGCGGCCTTCCTTTTCAACGCTCTTCGTGATCGCTTCTTTGTAGGCGACTTGCGGTTTGCCGACGTTGGCCTCGACTTTGGATTCGCGTCGCAGCCGGTCGAGGATGATCTCCAAGTGCAGCTCGCCCATGCCCGCGATAATCGTTTGCTGCGTCTCCTCGTCGGTGCGCATCCGGAAGGTCGGATCTTCCTGCGCGAGCCGCGTGAGCGCAAGGCCCAACTTATCCTGATCGGCCTTGCTCTTCGGCTCGATGGCCTGATGAATGACCGGCTCGGGGAACGTGATCGACTCCAACGCGATCGGCGACCGCTCGTCGCAGAGGGTGTCGCCGGTGCGCGTGTCGGAGAGCCCGACCGCGGCCGCGATATCACCCGCGCCGATGGAGTCGATGTCCTCGCGGTGATTTGCGTGCATACGCAAGATGCGTCCGATTCGCTCTTTGCGCCCGCTGCGCGAGTTCAGCACGTAGCTGCCTTTATTGAGGACACCCGAATAAACGCGGAAATACGTCAGATTGCCGTACGGGTCGGTTGCGATCTTGAAGGCAAGTGCGCAGAACGGCTCCGAATCGTCGGGTTTGCGCACGAGCTCGCCATTGGTCTTTGGATCGATTCCAACGATGGGCTTGGCATCGAGCGGCGACGGCATATACTCGACCACCGCATCGAGGAGCGGCTGAACGCCCTTGTTCTTGAAGGCCGAACCACAGAGCATCGGCAGCACGGTCCCTTCGATCGTCGCCTTGCGCAACGCGGTCTTCATGCGTTCGATCGGCAGCTCTTTGCCCTCGAAAAACATTTCCAGCAGCTCGTCGTCCTGCTCGGCGATGGCCTCGACGAGATTCTTTCGCCATTCCATCGCGAGGTCGCGAAGCTCGCCCTCTTCGACCTCCTCGAGCGCCATGGTCGATCCGAGATCGTCGGTATAGACGATTTTCTTCATCGTAAACAGGTCGACGACGCCCTTGAACTTGTCCTCAGCACCGATTGGCACCTGAATCGGCACGGCGCGCGCGCCGAGCCGTTCGCGAATCTTCTCGACGACGTTGAAAAAGTCGGCGCCGATGCGATCCATCTTGTTGACGAAAATGATGCGCGGCACACGATATTTGTTTGCTTGGCGCCAAACCGTTTCGGATTGGGGCTGCACCGCAGCGACCGAATCGAAGAGCGCTACAAGCCCGTCGAGCACGCGCAGCGATCGCTCGACCTCGACCGTAAAGTCGACGTGGCCCGGCGTATCGATAATATTGATGCGCGTATCGCGCCACGTCGTGGCAGTCGCCGCCGACGTGATCGTGATGCCGCGTTCCTGTTCCTGAACCATCCAGTCCATCGTCGCGGCGCCGTCGTGCACTTCACCCATCTTGTGCACGCGTCCCGTGAAGAACAGGATGCGTTCGGTGCAGGTCGTCTTGCCGGCGTCGATGTGCGCGGCAATGCCGATGTTCCTCGTGCGTTCGAGCGGATATTCCCGTGTAGCCATGGTTTTCGTTTAGCTTAGTTTAGTGATGTTTACCAGCGATAGTGGGCAAACGCTTTGTTCGCCTCCGCCATCTTATGCGTGTCTTCACGCTTCTTAATCGTGGCCCCGGTGTTGTTGGAAGCGTCGAGCAACTCGCCGGCAAGTTTCTCTTCCATCGACCGTCCGCCGCGAGCCCGCGCAAAACCAATCAGCCAGCGCATCGCCATCGCTTGGCGGCGGTCCGGACGGACCTCCATCGGCACCTGATAGGTCGCGCCGCCGACGCGGCGGGGCCGCACCTCTACCAACGGCATCGCATTGGAGAGCGCCTGCGAAAAAATTTCCATCGGATCGCGGCCGGTCTTGTCGGCTACGATATCGAGCGCACCGTAGGTAATGTGCTCGGCGGTCGACTTCTTGCCGCGCAGCATCACCTTATTGATGAAGCGCGCGAGCACTTTCGAGTTGAACCGCGGATCCGGTAAAATTTGCCGCTTGGGAGCGGGACCTTTACGTGGCAATTTTTGTCCTTACTTCTTCTTTTCGCGTTTTGCGCCGTATTTCGAACGGCCTTGTTTGCGGTTCGCGGTGCCGGCGGTGTCCAGCGTGCCGCGAATGATGTGATAGCGTACGCCCGGGAGATCCTTGACGCGTCCGCCGCGCACCAGCACGACCGAGTGCTCTTGCAGATTGTGCCCGATCCCGGGAATGTACGCGGTGACCTCTTCCCCGTTTGTCAACCGAACGCGCGCAACTTTGCGTAACGCCGAGTTCGGCTTCTTCGGCGTGACCGTCTTAACTTGCGTACAGACGCCGCGCCGCTGCGGGTTGCCGGTAACTTCGAAGGTCCGAGTCGGCAGGTCGGGATGGCCCGGCTTCGGTCCGGTCAAGATCACGCGAAAAGCACGCGTCTTGACCTTTTGTTCGGTCTTTTCGCGCCCACGGCGCACCAGCTGATTGATGGTCGGAATTGGGCAGGCTCCTCTTCACACACAAACAACGGCCTCACCCGCAGGTGGGACCGGAGTTCAACTATACCAAGGCGCTATTTAGGCGTCAAATGCTTAACCGGAGCAAGCAAGCGTCCGAACGGATAGGGAGGCAGCGCGGCCAGCAGCACGGCCGTGAAGAGGTTGTCACACGGGGCAGCTGCTGACCGCAAGAACGCCACTTTCTATCCCTACTAGCCAGTGCGCCGCTGCCCCCTACCGGGCTTTCGCCCTACATTGAGTATGCGCTCGCTAGCCGAGTTGGTCAAGCGACGTAAACGCCGTCCAGAAAACTCCAGAGCGCATCGCAGGCGGCGCGCGTTGCCGCGAGCACTTCGGCTTGTTTTTCCGGTGTGTCGGCCGCTCGCTCGATAAGGCGCCATTCCGCGGCGGAGTGCCAGACGTCCGCCACTTCGTGCACGCTGAAGAACTCGACGGCGCGGGCGTCCGCAATGCCGTAGAAGCGCCGCAGGCCCTCGATTTTGACGGCGGCGATCGCGGGGACTTGGGATTCAAACGCGTGCAGCGCCGCGAGGCCCACGTAATGCGAGCGGTTCCGGCAGAGTTCGGTGAACGTTTCGATCAGGCGGCGCGTCGCGGGCATCGCGGCCGTCGCGGCAAGCTCTTCCTCGGAGACGCCGAGCGCCGCTGCAAACTGCTTCCAGAGTCCGGGATGATTTTTCGGTCCGAGCTCTTCGTCGACGAGATTTTGGAGAATCGTCTGACGCGCGGTCAAATCACTGTGCCCGTCGCTCGCAAAGTGCGGCGTATTCGAATGCACGGCGCTCAAATACGTCGGCTCGGCGAGCACGTGGTGCATGTACTGTCCGGCGTATTGCCGGAGCTGATCGAGGGTGAGTTCGCCGTTCGTCCAGGCGACGTAAAAGGGATGTCCGAGCAGGTGCCGCTGCTCGACGATAGCGCGAACTTGCGCTTCGAATGTATCGATCGTCGTTTCCATGGCGGGCGGTATTACCGACCGGTTTCCTGACTCCTGGCGCTCGCCGAAAGGTCGCCGTGCGCTTGCTTTCGCATCAGTGGCGGCAATGGCCGCGAGTGGCGCGTTGCACCAGCCCGCGAGGCTCGGCGTCTTGGATGGGCTGCGGGGCATCGCGGTGCTGCTCGTGCTCTGGTATCACCTTTGGGAGATAACATGGCTCTCGCCGGGGCCGGCGCTGGACTTCTTGCCGGCCACCGGCTTTATCGGCGTGCATCTCTTCTTCTTTTTGAGCGGCTTCGTCATTTCGTATCCCTTCATCGGCGCGCTGCTCGCGCAGCGTGTTGAACCGACGTGGCGCGATTTTGCGTGGCGGCGATTCATCAAGATCGTTCCGTCGTACGTGCTCTCCATCGTCGTCGCGTACGCCGTCGGCTACGCGCAGGTGCAGCCCAACGCGTCGACGCTTCCCGATCTGGTGACGCACCTGCTCTTCATTCATACGTGGTTTCCGCTTCGCTACGGGACGATTGACGGCGTCCTTTGGACGCTGGCGGTCGAAGTCGAGTTCTATCTCTGCTTTCCGCTGATTTGGTCGTTTTTCAAGCGGCAGCCCTGGGTCACGGCGGCGGTGATGATCGCCATTGCGTGGATGTGGCGCGCGGCGCTTCATCAGTGCTGTTACTCGACCGTCTTCGTTCAATGGGAAGAGAACCTGCCCGGTTATCTCGACATCTTTGCGTTCGGCATGATTTCCGCGTACGTTTTCACGCGATTTGGTGACGCGTGGCGGATGAAGGCCTCGCGCTACGTCGCGCCACTCGTCGCTATCGCCGGCGTCGTCTTGCTCGTCGCGCTCCTAGAGTCGCTTTACGCATACCGGTTCCACGATCAATGGGCCGGCGTCTGGCAGATCAATAACCGGCCTCTCTTCGGCGCGGCATTCGCCACTATTGCGCTGGGCTCGTTGCTGAGCCCGCGCTGGTGGCAGATCAT
>JAFAOZ010000173.1 GCA_019247395.1 Vulcanimicrobiota bacterium
GATATCGGAACCGGCGCCAACCTGCGACGCAGCGTACGGCGCTCCGGGTTGCATCGACGGGACGGCGCCGTTGTTGCTGCACGCGGCCACCGAAACAACTGCGATCAAGGCGAGCGCCGCGCGCTTGGTATGGGACGACATGAATAACCTCATTGCTGTAGCTCTAGCTCTTGGGATAAAAGCCCTTCGAATCGCCTTTTTGGGCGCCCTGCTAGAACAAGCGACCAACGTCACCTTTTACAAATGCATTCGCACAAAGAATACTATAGTCATCGCGCTACCGATTGCGACGACGAGCGCGCGCGCGACGCGCTGCGGAACGCGCCGAAAGAAACGCGCACCAAAATAGCCGCCAAGCAACGCGACGGCTGCCATCGGCAGTGCGAACCGCCAGTCGATGATTCGTGCAATCACGAAGGGCACGAGCGCAACGCCATTGATGGTAACCGAAAGTAAGTTCTTAATCGCATTTTGTGCATTGAAGCTTGGCAAGCCCGAAAAGGCGAGCACGGCCAGCATCACGATACCCATCCCGGCCCCGAAATATCCGCCGTAAATTGCGACCAAAAACTGCACGGCGATCTGCCATGCTGCGTGCCGCGGAGCCACTTTATTCTTGGGCATCAACCAGGGACTCGCTGCAAAAACGAGTGTGGCAAAGAGCAGAAGCCACGGAATCAAACGCAGGAAGAGCGCTTGGGGCGTGACGAGCAACAGACACGCTCCGATAAGCGACCCGACGACGCTGACGGCGATGACCGGCGCGAGTAACGCGCGATGCTCACGCAGTTCCTCGCCATAGCCGCGCGCGCTCCCAATGTTGCCGACCCACAAAGCGGCATTATTGGTAGCGTTGGCCGAGATCGCCGGAACGCCGGCGAAAATCAGAGCCGGAAAGGAAAGGAAACTGCCGCCGCCGGCGACGCTGTTCATCGCGCCCGAGACGAAAGCAACGACGACCGGAACGATATTGTGAATCAGAGTGCGGTGCGCTCGCGCTTCGTTACGCGATAGACTCGCCGAACGTTCTTGAGCATTTCGAGCTTCGTCAGCAGTTTGTGCAAGTGATCGAGATCGCGAATCTGTACCGTCAGGCTCGCCACCGCGACGCCTTCCTTACGAACGCGCGCGTTCACGGAGCTCACTTGGGTTTTGAGCTCGGCGAAGACCGCCATGATGTCCTGCAGCAGCTGCGAGCGATCGTCTGCCTCGACTTCGATGTCGACGCCGTGCGTCAGTCCCGCGTCGTCGATCCACTGCGCTTGCAGAATCCGCTCCGGCGTTGCGTTCATGAATGCGACGTTCGGACAGTCTGCACGATGGACGCTGACGCCCCGCCCAATCGTGACGTAACCGATGATCGGATCACCCGGCACCGGAGAGCAGCACTTCGAAAGCCGAACGAGTACGTCGTCCACTCCCGCGATCCGGACGCCGCTTGTACGGCGAACCGTCTTGCGAGGCGAAGGACGGCGGCCAATCTTCGTGAGATCGACGACGTTGTCGTGCTTGAGCTCGTCGCGCAAGCGGTTGACGACGGCCTGCGCCGAAGCGTCGCCGAATCCGATGGCGGCGTAAAGGTCGGTCGGCGTGCTGTAGTTCAGCCGGGACGCGATGCGTTCCAAAAGCGCGCCGCGCGCCACGTCGGTGCGCAAACCCGCGCGCGCAAGCTCTTGCTCGAGCATTTCCTGACCGGCGAGCACGTTCTCTTCACGCCGCTCCTTGCGGAACCATTGCTTGATCTTATGCTTCGCGCTCGACGTCTTGACGATGGAGAGCCAGTCGAGCGACGGCCGTCCGCTCGACTTGTTGACGAGGATCTCACAGATGTCGCCGTTTTGCATCGCATAATCGAGCGGAACGATCCGGCCGTTGGTCTTGGCTCCCACGCAGTGATTACCGACGTCGGTATGGACTTGATACGCGAAGTCGAGCGGCGTACCGCCGGCCGGAATCGAATAGACGTCGCCGCGCGGCGAAAAGACGAAGACCTGCGAATCGAAGAGATCGAGTTTGAGGTTCTCCATGAAGACGCGCGAGTCGCGCATGTCCTTCTGCCATTCGAGCAGCGCGCGCAGCCAAGAAAGCTTGTTCTCGAACTGATCGGCCTTGCCGCCTTCCTTGTAGCGCCAGTGCGCGGCAATGCCGTACTCGCTGGTACGGTGCATCTCCCAAGTTCGAATCTGAATCTCGAGGGGGTCGCCGCTCGGGCCGACCACCGTCGTGTGCAGCGACTGGTACATATTCGGCTTGGGCATGGCGATGTAGTCTTTAAAGCGGCCGGGAAGCGGCGTCCACATGGCGTGAACCGCACCGAGCGCCGCATAACAATCCTTGACCGTATCCACGATGATTCGAATCGCCGTGAGATCGTAGATCGTCGAAAATTCTCGCCCTTTGCTGATCTTCGAATAGATTGAGTAGAAGTGCTTCGGCCGGCCCTGGATCTCGGCGTTGATCTTGAGTTCTTTAAACTCGTCGCGCAGCCGCGCTATCGCTTTTTCGACATCCGCTTCGCGCTCGCGGCGCGTCTTGGCGACGCGCTCCACGATGTCGCCGAACGAGGCCGGCTCGAGGTAGCGCAAACACTCGTCCTCGATCTCCCACTTGATCTTCCAAATTCCAAGGCGGTGGGCGATCGGAGCGTAGATGTCGAGCGTTTCGCGAGCGATGGCCTGTTGCTTGGCGAGCGGGAGGCTCCCCAGCGTTCGCATGTTGTGCAGGCGGTCCGCCAGCTTGATGATGATGACACGGATATCTTTGGCCATCGCCAAAAACATCTTGCGCAGGTTCTCGACCTGTGCGTCTTCTTTAGACTGATAGGGAATGCGCGTGAGCTTGGTAACGCCTTCGACGAGCCGGGCAACCTCGTCGCCAAACTGCTCGCTGACTTGCTCGCTCGTGATCGACGTATCTTCGACGACGTCGTGAAGTATGGCGGCGGCAATCGTCGCGGGATCGACTTCGAGCTCGGCTAGAATTCCGGCGACGGCGAGCGGGTGCTCGATGTACGACTCGCCGGACGCGCGACGCTGACCCCGGTGAGCGGCGTCGGCGAGCTCGTAGACGCGCGTCAGCCATTCTGAGTCCACGGAGGGATCGTAGCGGCGGACGCGTTCGATGAGGTCGCCAATGGTCATAGGTGCCCCTATTATAACGCTTGGGGCTCCGTCGGTGTCGGCGCCGGCGATGGGGCCGGGGTCACGTTCTCGACGTCCAACCGGTCTTTGAAGACGATCGAGGCGATTTTACCGTCGGACTGCAGCGCGAGCCAGAGGTAGACGTTTCCCTCAGTGCAGCGCATTTGATAGATGTAGCCGCTCAACTGCGGCATCTCCGGGTTGATCCATCGCCCAATGTAGACCATGTCGGTGAGGGCCCCGAGCTGCCCTAGCGCGTGGGCCGTGTCGGCAATTTTGCTGTCGGTGAGCTTTTCAACGGTTTCGGGCGCGTACAGGCTTTTGTTGACCGAGCCGGCCTGCCACTGCACGAACTGCTGCCGCGCGATCTTGGTGATCGCCGGATCCGCAACCGGCGTCGGAGTCGGGGCGGGCGTGGAATGGGGCCGCGCTAATCCCGTCGCCGGGCCGGCGATGACGAGCGCGAGTGCAGCGCACGCGACCGCCGCGATCAGCGCGTTAGTACGCAACGAAGGAAACGATCTCGGCGCCGCCGAGCTGTTCGCGCCCGCGCAGCGCAGTCAACTCTACCAGGAATGCAAAGGCTTCGACTCGCGCGCCGAGACGCTCTAAGAGGCGTCCGGTCGCCGCTGCGGTACCGCCCGTAGCCAGTAGGTCGTCGACCACGAGCACGCGTTCGTCGCGCGCCAATGCGTCGGAATGGATCTCCAACGAATTCGTGCCGTACTCGAGCGCATAGTTTTCGATCAGCTTCTCGTGCGGAAGCTTTCCAGGCTTGCGGACGGGGATGAATCCCGCGCCGATTGCGTAGGCGACCGGCGCTCCGAAGATGTATCCACGCGACTCAATCGCGACGACGTGATCGATGCCGCGGTCGCGAAAACGCTCCACGAAAAGGTCGATCGCAGCGCGAAACCCTTGCTTATCTTTCAGCAACGGGGTAATGTCACGGAAAAGGATCCCTGGAATCGGAAAATCCGGGATCGCTCGAATTAAGGCTTCGATCTCCACGTGGTCCGGGTTGGAGCCGGGGGGTCGAATGGCCTGCAGAAAGGACTGACATGAAGAGACCGCAAGCCCTTGCCGCCGTAACGGCTGTGCTTGCCGCGAGCTTCACCGCACCTGCACTCGCAGGCGGACAAGGCACTACCAACACCATTCTCTTGAGCACCGCAGCTGCCGCCGGTACGGTACCGCTCGTCGTCAACTACAACCACAAGAAGCGCGAAAAGCGCGCGGAGCAACAGGAAGTCGACCGCCGCCAAGACGCGTACCGTGACTGGTACTACCATAAATACGGCTACTATCCGACCTACGATCAGTTCAAGCAGTGGTACGTCCAGACGTACAATACGACTCCTGAGTAAGCACCGTCGGTCAAACGCCGAGCCTTTCCATCACGAACGGCTCGGCGTTTTCTTTGGAACCGTCGCGGGACGGCGATTGGCCGTCGCCTTTGCGATTTCTATCGCATTGCATGAAATCGTTGCGGGTGCGATTCCGTCAACGCGCCGGCAAACGCCCCCGCATGAGATCGTGTCGAGCGCACGCGTCCTACGCGTTACGCTTCGTACGTCGCCGCCGCCGAGCGCAAAACCCGCACTGCAACGAATCGTCACCCCGCCACCGGTGCCGGTGCAGCAACGCCGCATCGCCGTTACATCGATTGCTCGATTCGCCGCGTATGCGCCGCGTCGCGCGCAGGTTCACCGCGCGGCATCGCACGTTGCAAGCGAGACGCGACCGGTATGGGACATTCCAGCGGACGCCGCGCACAAAGGCATCGCGACGGCCGGCGCCGGCCAAACCGAAGGCGGCGGAGCGGGCGAATCGCAAGCAAGCGGCGCGGCGCCGGGCGGCGAGCAGCCGTGCGGCTTCGTGACCTTCTCCGATCCTCACGGCTCGCACTTCGACGCACGAACGCGTGGGTTTTGGGTGGACATTCGAATGGCGGTGCACTTTGCCGACGGATCGTCGCAATCGATCATTCTCGACTATCCGTGGTACTATGCGAGCGAAGCCGCCAATCCGTGGTCGGACGCAAACCTACGCGACCCGAGTTTTCCCACGCGTTTCCAAACGCCGCCGCCGAGTAAAGCTTGGAGCGAGCCGCCGCTCGTGCAATACGTCGTCGCACACAGCACGCCCAACGGCATGACGTTGCTCAAAGACTGTCCGGCGTCGCATGAACAGGAGGAGTGAACGATGCCATTGGGATTTCCGCCGGGCCGCGCTGACTCACTCGGCGGTGCAAAGCACATCGCGGTAAGCCTGCTCGCTTGCACGATGCTCTCGCCGGGCTGCTCGAGCGGCGCCACTGCAACCGGGCCGCTCGTCTCGGAGCGAGCCGGGAACGCCGCGCGTGTTGAAACAATCGCTCGAAATGCCGACGCCTCATACTTGTACGTAGCCGACCACGCCAACCCGTCAAACGCGCAAGTTGACGTTCTGCTAAGGAAAGATCTCGCTAAGGGAATCATCCGAGAGGTCAGCAAGCGTATCGAATATCCGGCCGGCATCTTCGTCGATGTTTCGGACAACTTGTACGTCGCTAACGCGGTCGAGAGCAGTGGCCACGATACGGTGACCGTATACAAAGCAGGTTCGAACCAGCCATTTCGGACCTACCGAGGAATAGGCTGCGCTGCCGATGTTTTGGCCGGCTCAGACGGCACCGTCTACATCGCAGACCTTTGCGGCGGCAATGTGCGCAAGACTATGCGTGCGGGCGGCGACCGCTGTATAGAGAACGGTGAAGTTCACGTTTACGCCGCCGGTGGGACCAAACAGATCCGCGCTCTTCACTTTAAAGGCGGCCCTTCCAGCCTCACGCTGGACGATAAAAACAACCTTTACGTGGGCTACGAAAATGCCTGCGCGTCGGCCGGACAAGTAAGGCGGTACGCGCCCGGAGCCGTCAAAGGGGTCGATCTGCTGCCGCATGATGCGGTGCCATTCATCGGCGGCATCGCACTCGATAGTGGCGGCCAACTGCTCGTCGTGAGTACGCTGCGCTCTGTCATAGACGTGTTTTCAGCCGAGCATCAGCCGCCTTCACGCGTCATCAGCACGGGACAGACGTTTCCCGGCCGCATCGTCTTCGACAAGCTGCAGAACCTGCTTTATGTCACCTCTCCATATCTTCCCGACTCCCACGCCGAAGCTAGCCCACAGCGTATTACGCCCATGGGTGTGAAGCGGCCAAATACTTTGGTGGTGATCGACTACCAAAGCGGCAAACTGCTCTATACGCTTAAAAAACTCGTGTCCGGGTGGGCGCCCGCGGGCGTCGCCGTCTTTCCGCCGGCGCCGTTCGCACCGCAGTTCTAAAGCTAAACCTTTAGCTCGACCTTCTCCAAAGCACCCGTGGTCGGAACCACGTGGTGATTCAGGCGCAGTTGCTCGGGTTCGAATCCGAAAGCCAAGCCGAGCAGCTGCGGCAGATGAAAGATCGGAACGCCGATATCTTTCTTGAGCACGCGCGCGGCGTCCGGCTGCTGACCGTCGAGATTGAGGTGACAGAGCGGACATGGCGTGACGAGCAAATCGGCACCCTTGTCCTTTGCTTCCAGGATGTGGTTGCCACCCATCGCAAGCGCCTTGTCGCGATTGAACGTGAGCATCGGGAAGCCGCAGCACTTGGTCGCCCCGCGATACTCGACGGCTTCGGCGCCGAGCAGCTCGATGAGCCGGTTGAGGTACGTCTTGCGCTCCGGACGCTCACGCAATCCGAGCGCTTCGCTCGGCCGCAAAATATAGCAGCCATAGAATGGCGCAATCTTCAAACCGGTTAGCTTTCGCTTGATCGCCCGCTCCACGCGCTCGATGCCGATATCTTCAAAGAGCATCCAGAGCAGATGCTTGACGGTGGTCGTCCCGCTGTAACGAAAGCCCTGATCCGCGATAGTGGCATTGGCCTTGTCGCGCCGCGCCTCGTCTTTCTTCAGATGGTAATTGTGATCGGAGAGCACGCCTTGGCAGGTGCTGCAAATCGTCATCAGCTCCGCGCCCTGCGCTTCGGCCATCGCGAGCGTGAGCCCGTTGAGCGCATCGGCCAACTCGCGGTTCTGCTCGCTCAATACGCCGGCGCCGGTGCAGGGCGCCGACTCGAGCTCGTGCAGCTCGAGGCCGAGCGGCTCGGCAATGATTTTCGCCGACACATAGAGCTCTGGGCACGCTCCTTTGGAGACGCACCCTGGATAGAACGCGACCTTCACTTAAACCGTCCTCCGACCCGTTGGAAAATTTTCTTGATGCGCTCGACGCCCGGAATCGCCTTATGAATGAGCGGCGGCAGCTTTCCGGCGCGCGCCATGTTGATCGCGCTCGGCAGCGTCTTGAGCTGGCCGACGATATTGAAAAGCCCGGTCGATTTCGGCATGAGCGTCAGCTCGTTGAGCCGGCCGCTGTGCTTGACGGAATCGGCAAACGCGTCGGCATGACGCGTACCGGGGTTGTTGGTGAAGCCCGCGTCCACGGCGAGCTTGCGCAGTTTGAGAATTTGTTCGAGCGGCGCGACGCCTTTGGGACATTGCTGCACGCATTCGAAGCAATGCGTACAATCCCAAATGCCGCCCGCCTTGCTCAACTCGCCGAGGCGCTCTTTCGTCTTTGCATCGCGCGGATCGCCGACGTAGCGATAGGCCTGCGCGAGCGCCTGCGGGCCCAGGAAATCGGGATTGACGGCAAAGGACTCGCAATCCATGAGGCACGCGCTGCAGCTGATGCAGCTCACCTCTTGAATCAGCTCTTCCATCGCTGCGTTCGGTACGCGATACTCTTCGTCGGGCGGCGGAAGGGGCTCTTTGTTCTCGAGCCACGGCTTCACCGCCAAGTGCTTGTCCCAAAACGGTTTCATGTCGCAGACGAGATCGCGGATGATCGGCATGGATGGCGGCGACTCGACGCGCGTCTTGCCGTCCATGGTGAAGGTCTCGAGCTTGCTCTTGCAGGCGAGATTCGCATGGCCGTTGATCCACATCGCGCAGGATCCGCAGATCGCGCTGCGGCAGGCGCAACGCACCGCCAGCGACGGGTCCTGGTACTCGCGGATAGCGATGAGCGCATCGAGCACGACGGCGTGCTGCGGCAGCTCGACGGTGTAGGTCTGGTAACGCCGCACCGGCGACGCGTTCCACGGCGCCGGGAATGGCTCGCCGGGGACGGCCGTTTCGGCGTAACGCCCCTCGGGATTAAAGCGTCCGACTTCGATGGTGAACTGCATCAGTAGGTACGTACCTCGGGTTGCCACTGCGTAATCGTTACCGGAACGTAGGTCATCTCAGGCTCTTGTCCATCGCCACGATGCGTCAGCACGGTGTGCTTGAGCCACTCTCGGTCGTTGCGCTCCGGATAATCGACGTGCGTATGCGCCCCGCGACTCTCTTTGCGGTGCATCGCATCGCGAATGATCGTCTCTCCGCAATCGAGCAAAAAGCCGAGCTCGAGCACGAAGGTGAGCGCCTGATTGAAGACGCGCCCCTTGTCGCCCACCCAAACATTTGCATACCGCTCGCGGAAGCCGTGCAGCGCCTGCAGCGCTTCTTTCAAACCGGCGTCGCTGCGGTATAAGCCGACCTTTGCATCCATCATCGTCGCGAGCTCGAGCCGCAGGCCGGCGCAGGTCTCGCCCGTGTACGGACGCGACATAAGTTCGTCGAGCCGATCCTTCTCGCGGCGCAACAGATCTTCGCCGCCGCCGCTGGTCGCGACGCTGCGCACGTATTCGGCGGCTTTGCGGCCGGAACGGCGGCCGAACACGATGGTGTCGAGCAGCGAATTGGCGCCAAGCCGATTACCGCCGTGCACGCTGACGCACGCGACCTCGCCGGCGGCGTAGATTCCCGGGACGCGCGTCGCGCCGTCCACATCGGTCTTGATGCCGCCCATCTGATAGTGCATGCCGGGCCGCACCGGGACCGGCTCTTTGATCATGTCGATGCCGAGATAATCCAGGGCCATCTCGTGAATCTGCGGCAGTTTCTTCAAGATCACATCCGGACCGAGATGGCGCAGATCCAGCAACACGTTACCGTCGATCCCACGGCCTTCGGAAATTTCGGTCGCTTCAGCCCGCGAGGTGACGTCGCGCGCCGCCAGCTCCATCTTGTTCGGCGCGTACTTCTTCATGAAGCGCTCGCCCTCGGAATTGAGCAGGTACGCTCCCTCGCCGCGCGCGGCTTCGGTCATGAGGAAACCGCTGCCGGCCAAGGTCGTCGGATGGTACTGCACCATCGCCATGTCCATGAGCGGCGCGCCGGCGCGATACGCAAGCGAATAACCGTCGCCGGTGCAGATCAGCGCGTTCGTGCTGGGCTCGTAGAGCCGTCCGAGACCGCCGCTTGCAAAGATCACGGCTTTGGCGCGCAGCAAGTGCAGCTCGCCGGTAATCATTTCGAGCGCGACGAGCCCGCGGCACGCGCCATCCTCCATATGGACGGCCGTCGCGAACCACTCTTCGTAGACTTTGACGCCGGCCTTGAGGATTTGGTCGTAAAGCGTGACGAGCAGGGCCTGTCCCGTGATATCGCCGACGAAGTAGGTCCGGGCAAGCGAAGCGCCGCCGAAGGCGCGCCGACCGAGCTTGCCGTCCTCGTTGCGATAGAAGATGACGCCCATGTGCTCGAACTCGATGATGTCGGCGGGGGCTTCGCGAGCCATGACTTCGACCGCGTCCTGGTCGGCCAGATA
>JAFAOZ010000187.1 GCA_019247395.1 Vulcanimicrobiota bacterium
GCTGCATTGGTTGACGTTCTGCGCCGTGCAGGGCACGATCGGCTTTTGGTGACGACGTCGAACGACAATCTCGCGGCGCTGCGGTTCTATCAGCGGCGCGGATTTCGATTGCATGCGATTCGATGCGGCGCGGTTGACGAAGCACGAGTGCGCAAACCAACGATTCCGCTCGTTGGATTTAACGACATCCAACTCCACGACGAAATTGATTTGCTCCTGACGTTTTAGAATGCCATGCATATGGCACACTCGCACGCCGGGCGCTCAATCGCGGGCGAGGAAGAGCTCATCGCCTCGGAGGACGCGAGAATCCCGTGAAGGTTCAGACAGCCGGCGGGCATGTTCGCCGAAACCTTTCTACTCAGAAGGTGTTTGAGCCGCCGTCTAGGCAACTCCAGTTGTTAGCAGATTATGACGCCGACGTAGCCAAGTGGTCTACGGCACCTGACTTGTAATCAGGCTTTCCAGCAATGGGAATCGTGGGTTCGAATCCCACCGTCGGCTCCATTTAACTTTTGATATTCATGCAAGAAGTAAAACCGAAATGGCTGCGCTCAGGGCTCGTGTTAGTCTGCGAGCGTTGCTTCAAAGAACGAATCCCCGAAGAAGATCCAGACGTCGCCGAGCGGATCGGCGACTTTCATTTGCGCAATTGGCTCAAGGAGCGCCTCAAGGCTGAAGGCCGGTGGGGACCGATTCGCGCGATTAGCACGAGCTGCATGGACGTGTGCGCGCGCGGTCGCGTAACGGTCTGCATTGAGCCGCAGAACGGCGAGCCGATCGTAATCGTGGTCGATCCGCTTGAAGAACGTGAAACGCTCTACGAGCGAGTCGTTAAGGAGCTAGGCTAAAGATCAAGAGCGTACGGCTCTGTTGGCTTCCGCCGGGAACCGGCGCGCCGGCCGGAACGTACAGCTTGTCGCCAACGACCGAAGCGCCGGTGCCATGTCGGCCTTCCGGCAGCGCGGCGTAGTTGGTCCAGCGATTCGCAGCGGGATCGTAGCCTTCGTTCGTGGTGAACGCTGCAGCCATGCCGCGGGCTTCGCCACCGATTGCAAAGATCGTATCGTGATACACGGCAACCGCCATGCCGCTGCGCGCCGTCGGCAATGGTGCGCCGGCACTCCACGCGTTAGTGCGCGGATCGTAAACGTCCACCTCGGCGACGTTGTGCGCCGGCGTGTCGATGCGGCCGCCGATCGCGTAAAGCTTACCGTCGAATGCAGCGAGCCCCATATGATCGCGCCCGACCGGTAACGGCGCGCGCTGGCTATAACGATTCGCAGCAGGATCGTAGACGAGATGCGTTCGGACGCTGTGCGCATCGCGGCCGCCGGCGAGGTGGATTTCGTTGCCGAGCACGGCGGCCGAGATCGCGCCCAACGCTCGCGGCAACGGTGCAATCGGCGTCCAGGAATCATTAGCCGGGTCGTACACGTTGGCGTCGGCGACCGCTGCGTCGTTTTGCTCGCTGAAACCGCCGAAAACATATAACTTACCGCCATAAGCGACGGCGGCGACGTGATTGAGCCCGCGGGGCAGCGACGCAACGGCGCGCCACGTGCGCGTCGGAGGCTCGTAGAACTCCACCAGCGCCTGATCGACGTTCCCATCGGCGTAGCCGCCGATGACGTAAACGTCACCGGCCAGCGTGGCCACCGCCACTTCGCTGCGCGCAACGGGCAGCGAAGGTCCGGTGCTCCAACTCCCCGACAGCAGATCTGCCGCGATCAGTACGGCGGCTAACCTAATCATCGTGCCGTCCTTCGAGACGCGCGCCGCGCGCGCTCCTCAGGATGACACATGGCGATTATTGAAACTCGAACTCGGCGAGATTCTTTTCGATCTTTCGCTTGACGCGCTGTAGCGCGTTGTCGATGGATTTCACGTGGCGGCCGAGATCGCGTGCCATCTCCTGGTAACTCTTGCCCTCGAGATACGATTCGAGCACCTGCGACTCCAGCTCCGAGAGATTTTGCCGAATGCGCTGCCGGATGTCGTCGGAGACTTCCTGCGTGACCACGAGCTCTTCGGGATCGGAAGTCTTTTGCGACGCCATGACGTCGAGCAGCGTGCGTTCGCTGTCCTCGTCGTAGATCGGCTTGTTGAGCGAGATGTATTGGTTGAGCGGGATGTGCTTCTGCCGCGTCGCCGTTTTGATTGCCGTGATGATCTGTCGCGTGATGCAGAGCTCGGCAAAAGCTCGAAAGCTCGAAAGCTTGTCGGCCTTGAAATCGCGGACGGCCTTGTAGAGGCCGATCATTCCTTCTTGGATGATATCTTCGCGATCCGCTCCGATAAGAAAGTAGCTCTTCGCCTTAATACGGACGAAGTTCTTATATTTATTAAGGAGGTACTCCATCGCGAGGTTGTCACCGGTCTTCGCAATGGCGACGAGATCCTCGTCAACCCTCTGTTGGTACTCCACGCCATCCGATGCGGGATGGGTCATTGCCATAATTTTCTATCTGCCTCGTGGTAAGACGAGCCGCATGCGCAGGCCGCAGCCCGTCGGGCGCGGCACGTCGAGGCTTAGTATATAAGAGGTGACCCCTCCCCCGTCAAGGACGAAGCGAGCGTTCTTGCTGTCTTAAGGCCTCATAAATCAAAATAGCGGCGGCAACCGAGGCATTAAGCGAGGCAACCCTCCCTCGCATTGGCAACTTGATCAAGTAATCGCATTCCCGCTTGAGCAGCGCCGAGAGTCCCGCGCCCTCGGCCCCGATCACCAACACCAGGTCGCGATCGAGGTCGGCCTTTGCGAAGTCCACGGCGTTCGCACCCGGGTCCGCACCGACCGCCCACAGTCCGGCTTTCTTCATAACGCGCAACGCATCGGCGAGATTCGATACGCGCGCGATCGGAAGATGCGCTGCGGCGCCGGCGGCGGCTTTGCGGACGGTCGCATTGACGCCGGCCGAACGCCGCTCGGGCAGCACGATGCCGTCTGCTCCGGCCGCCTCGGCCGTTCGAATAACGGCGCCGACATTATGCGGATCGGTAAGGTGATCGAGCATGACGATCATCCGCGGCGACTCGTCACGGCGTTTGCGCGCGAGCAGATCGTGCAGCGACGCGTACGGAAACGGCGTCCCGACCGCAACGATGCCTTGATGCGCTTTGAACGGAATGCGTTCGAAAAAAGCCCGCTTCTCAAAGCGCACGGCGATGTTGCGTTCCTTGGCTTGTGCCAGCAGCGCACGCAGACGTGCGTCCTTCGAGCGATCCGCCGCCACGTGCAACACGCGCAGTTTTTCACCCGCCTCGAGCGCCTCACCCACGGCATGAATGCCGTAAATCAGATTATCGAAGTCGACCCTTCGCCCTTCGACTCCACGCGCTGCGCGCGTTCCGCTCAGGATGACACTCCCTTCACGACGACACCGTCCACGACGTGCCTTCCTTGGAATCTTTGAGCTCGACTCCGCAGCGTTGAAGTACATCGCGCAGCTTATCGGATGTTGCCCAATTCTTTGCACGGCGCGCTTCTTCGCGCAGGGCAATGATCGTATCGATCGCGCCTTCGGCGGTCGGCGGCATGGTGCCGACTTCAATCTCCATCGCCCGCAACTCATCGGAAATCCGCGACACAAAGTCGGCAGCGAGTTCGACTGCCGGCTCTTCGAGCCACGAATCGTTCGGCGGAACGCCGAGAATGCCGAGCCAATACGCCAACTCTTCGCGACTCGGCGTCGAGTTGTTGACGACGTCGTACAGTACGGCCAGCGCCGCGGCCGTATTCATATCGTCGTCGAGCGCCGCTTCCATGCGGCGGTCCAGCTCGGGCGCCGGGATCGCCTCGCCGTCGGTCGCCGGCGCAAGATTGCGATACGCCGCCTTGATACGCGCTAACCCGATTGCGGCGGCGCCGATCGAGTCTTCGGTAAAGTTCATGACCTTGCGGTAACCGGTCTGCAGAAAGAGCCACCGAATGGCCTGCGGATCGTGCCGTTCGAGCAGCTGCGACAACGGCTCGAAGTTCCCGAGCGATTTAGCCATCTTGCGGTTTTCGAAAAGCAGCAGCCCGCCGTGAACCCAAAAGTTTGCCATCGGCGGACGCGCCATCAGCGGCTCGCTTTGCGCGATCTCGTTTTCGTGGTGAGGAAAGATGAGATCGGCGCCGCCACCGTGGATGTCGAAGCCGTGTCCGTCCGGATCGAGCAGCGCGCGCGACATCGCCGAGCACTCGATGTGCCAGCCCGGGCGGCCATCCCCGTACGGCTCGAACGGCCAATGGGGCTCGCCCGGCTTCGCAAACTTCCACAGCGCAAAATCGAGCGGATCTTCCTTATGCTCGTCAACTTCGATTCGCGCGCCGGACTCGAGCTCGTCAATATTGCGGTTTGCGAGCCTGCCGTAATTCGCGAACGCCGCGACACGGTAATAAATGCCGTCTTGCGTGACGTACGCGTGCTCGCCGGCGATCAGTTCGCGAATCATCGTTTGAATCGGCTCGATGAAGTGCGTGGCATACGGCTCGTGATCGTATTCCATCACGCCGAGCTTGCGCATTGAGGCTTTGAACTCGGCATAGTAGCCGTCTACAATGTCGTGATAGTATCCGCCGCTCGCTTTTGCGGCGTTGATACTGCGATCGTCAATGTCGGTAACGTTCTGCACGTAATTCACGCGGTAGCCGCGATGCTTGAAATAGCGGCGCAGCACGTCGAAGAAGAGAAACGAGCGCGCATGGCCGAGATGCGCCTGGGCCGACGGCGTCATCCCGCAGACGTAGATTCGAACTTCGCCCGACCGCAAAGGTTCAAAGGCCTCGACGCTGCGCGTGCGGCTATTGTAGAGCTTCATTTTTTGACTCCGCCCTAAATGACCCAGCTCCAGGCTTCTTCTTCCGTCGTCTCACCTTGCTCGAGCTCCGTCAGGCGCGCTTCGAGCTGCGCGATCTTGTGCTGCAGGCGAGAGATCGCGTCGGCCGTGGGATCGGGCATGTGAACCTGCGGCCGTTCCGGCACCGCGCGAATCGGTTTACCGTCTTGCATCACAATGCGCGCGGGCACGCCGACTACCGTTGCGTTTGCCGGCACGTCTTTCACGACGACGGAGCCGCCGCCCACTTTCGCATTATCACCGAGGACGATTGCGCCGAGCACGCTCGAGTTGACGCCGATCGTGACGTTGCGCCCGAGTGTCGGATGGCGCTTGCCGTGCGAGAGACTCGTGCCGCCGAGCGTAACGCCCTGGTAGATCGTGCAGCCGTCGCCGATCTCCGCCGTCTCGCCGACAACGACGCCCGAACCATGGTCGATGAAGACGTCGTGGCCGATTTTAGCGGCCGGGTGAATCTCGACTTGCGTGAGAAAGCGCGCAACGTTTGAAAGCAG
>JAFAOZ010000202.1 GCA_019247395.1 Vulcanimicrobiota bacterium
GAACGCATACCTCAAAAAGAGGCACTAGGTCCGCACGTAGGCGAGCCAGTACCAGCAGCCCCAAAGTCCGACGACGACGGAATAGGCGATCAGCGCTTCGCCCCACCACGCCAACCGCTGACGGACGGCGAGCATCATGAGCGCGACCAGGAACGGTTCGAAATCGAGCGCGTGACGCATTCCGAATTGCGCGAACCCGTTGACGTAGTACAGAAGGTTCGGCACGGCCGTTAAAAGCGCCGCAATCCACAGCGCTGCCACCCATACCGGCGGCTTCCGCGCGAAGAATGCGAGCACGAGAGCGGGCGACGTCCAGGTCAGGGCAACGCCCGAGAATTCGGGCCGCAGCCACGGATAGCCCGAGAGCGCCGTCGGCATCTGCACGAAGAACGACCAGAGCTCATACGGCAGATAGCTGAAACGAAACGGCGAGCCCGTCGGCATTCCCACCTGATCTTGGTGGTACCAGGTGGTGTAGCCGATGTCGTTCCACGTTCCCCATCGCGCGCGATTGTAGAGCACCCACAGCGCCGCGACGACGACGAGCACGCTCGCAAACGCTTCGATCGCCTTGCGGCCTCCGGGTTGGCGTAAGACCAAATAGGCGTAAATCGGAATTGCCGCAATCATCGAGAAGCGCGATTCGAACGCGCATGCGGCGAAGAGTGCGACGAGCCAGCCGCGCCGTTTGCCGGCGAGCTCGACGAGCGCGAGCATCGTGAAGCAGACGGCGGAGAC
This sequence comes from Vulcanimicrobiota bacterium, assembly GCA_019247395.1. GTDB lineage: Bacteria > Vulcanimicrobiota > Vulcanimicrobiia > Vulcanimicrobiales > Vulcanimicrobiaceae > Cybelea. The sequence goes on from JAFAOZ010000202.1 coordinate 739, forward strand.
GTGCGCGATGAACCAAACGTCGCCGAACGTCGCGCACCACAGCAAATCCGTACCCGCCAAGAGAAAGGCGCAGATCCATGCGTTGGTCGCGGGCCGCAGTCCGAAACGTTCGCCGAGCTCCCAGGCTGCGCCGATCGCAACCGCGCAGAGCACCATGGCCAACACCGTTTGGTTCGTCTGCGTTCCGAAAATCGCGACGAACGGCATCAGCAGAATCGCCGGCAACGGCGCTTCGATCACATAGTACCGGCCCTGATATTGCAGGGCGTCGATATACGCACCGGGCCAATCTATCCACGTGCGTCCGTGCAACAGCGCTTGCGCCAGCAGCACGAAATTGTTATACGGTGTTGCGCGAAAGTGCGAGAGGAGCGCCGTAACCGCGAACGCGACGAACGCGGCGGCGTAAGCGGGCTTGAGGCGCCGGGTCACTCGAGAGTGGGTTTGGCGAGCGGTAGCGGCTCGGGCTGCTCGAACGTCGACGACGGCAAGCTATCGGGAAAGCGATAATCGCTCCACACGATGTGTTCGCGCGCGGGCTTGCCGTTGACGCGCGCTTGCGCGTCCGCAATGACGGGCATCCAATACTTTCCGAACGGAGCGAACACGATTTCTCCGCTTCCCGCGGCGCTCGTGCCGGCGCTGTGAAACCGGACGGTTCGCGGTAAAAACCGCTCTCCGTCGATCGTCACGCGATCGATCCAGGCACCCGCCGGCCGGCTCATCGGCGTCGCCTCGTACTGGTAATCGAGATGGCGCCCGTCGCGAACCGTTCCGAGAAAGAGCAGCTCGTAGGCGCTCGCGTGCGGCGCGAATCGTGCGACCGTGTAGCGTTCGGGATGGTGGGAAAAGCGCACGATCTTTCGGCCCAGCGGGATACCGTCGACCGAGAGCGTCTCGTCGCGAACCGCGACCCCGCTGCGATAGATGCGGTGATGCTGTTCGATATTGTTCGGCCCGACTTGTGAAACGGTATACGAATAAATGAGAGCGCTCGGCGTGCTCAACGCCGTAACGGCACGCGCGTACCGCTCCAGCACGTATTGCGAGTCGTAGGCCGGCGGCATCGCACCGAGCAGCGCACAGAGCGCCACTGCGCAGCCGGCCGTGCGCGGTATCACGCCAAGACGGCGTCGCGAACGGCGCGAACCGCCGCTTCCGCGCCGGAAGCATTCGTGCCGCCGCCCTGCGCCTGTGCCGGTTGACCACCGCCTTTACCGTCAACGTGCGTAGCCGCGACTTTGATTAGTTTTCCGGCGTGCATGCCTGCCTTGACGAGATCGTCACTCGCGGTCACCAAGAGGCTTACCGTTCCGTTGTCGATTCCGGCGAGCGCGACCACGCCGCTGCGCAAACGATTCCGAATCGCATTGCTCAGGTGGCGCAGCGCCTCGGCATTGGCCTCGTGCACGACAGCGCCGACGAAGGCACGATCGCCGGTGCGCTCCGCCTTGTCGACGTAGGATGCCGCTTCGCCGGCGGCGAGCCGTGCGCGCAGCTGTCCCAGCGCCGTCTGGAGGTCCTTGACGTCGCGCTGCATACGCTCCACCCGCTCGCGCAGTTCGTCCGGCGACGTCGCCGGTGTCGAAGCGAGCGAGCCGATCAAGTCGCTCTGTTTGCCGACGTATTCCTCGGCCGCTTCGGAGACGCAAGATTCGATACGGCGAATGCCGCTGCCGATCGAGAATTCGGAAAGGATGACGAACAACCCCAGCTCGCCGGTGGTATGCGAATGCGTGCCGCCGCAAAATTCGAGCGACGGCCCCGCCGCGACGACCCGAATCATGTCGCCGTATTTTTCGCCGGCCATCCAAATCGCGCCGCTCTTCTTTGCCTCTTCAAGCGGCATAACGCGCGTCACGAGATGCGAATCGTCGCGAATCATTTCGTTGACGCGATGCGCGACCGCGCGCTTCTGCTCCGGCGACAGCGCCCCGCCGGGCCACCGGAAGTCGAATCGCATCCGGTCGATCCCAACCCACGAGCCCGCCTGGTTGACCTCTTCGCCGAGGACGTCTTTGAGCGCGCGCTGCAGCAGGTGCGCCGACGTATGATGACGCCGAATTTCACGCCGCCACGACTCCGAGACGCTCGTGCGCACCTCCTCGCCGACCGCGATCTCGCCACCGAGCACGATGCCGTGATGCGCGATCGCTTCGCCCATATATTGTGCGTCACGAACGTCGAAGCGCGTATCGTCCGAACGCATCGATGCGATTGTGCCGCGGTCGCCGATCTGTCCGCCGCGTTCGGCATAGAACGACGTCCGGTCGAGTACGAGCGTTCCTTCCTCACCGGCTCTCAGCGCCTGCACCGCGGCGCCGTCCTTAAGAATCGCAACGACGCGACCGTCGGTTTCCAGACCTTCGTCGTAGCCGGTGAACGCCGTGCGGATCGCCGGCAGGTCGGCGAGCTCGACGACGTCGCGCTTAGCTGCGGCATCGCGGCGTGCGCGTTCGCGCTGTTCGTCCATAAGGTGATCGAA
>JAFAOZ010000201.1 GCA_019247395.1 Vulcanimicrobiota bacterium
TGGAAGTCGTACGTCGTCGCGCCGCCTTCGCTACGGAAGTAGAAGATGATCGTTTGCGAGTTGCCACCGGTCACCGACGTCCCGCCGTTGTCCGCGGTAATCGCCGGATCGTTCCAATCCGAAACGGTGCCGTTGGCAATTGCGCAATAGGTCCACGTCGAGAGCTTGACGTTCGTGACCGAGAAATCGTTGGGCCGGTATGGAAGGACGATATTCCCGCCGATCTGCGGAAATTCGAATGGTTGGCCCCACGTAACTGAGCCGCTGAGGCGGCCGTTATAGTATGGCGTACCGGACGCGCAGCATTCGGTTGACGCCAACGCGACCGCGGACGACGCAAAGTCGAGGGGATCCTGTCTGCCGCCGAAACCGGTGACCGACTGCCCGAGCGGGGCGCACGGGCCGGTCGGCGGAAAACCTGAGTCGCCGGAGCCTTCGAAGGCCTTGCGGCCATCGGTGCTGCCGGTGATGCAGTAATAAATCGTGCCCGTGGTCGGTGCGGCGAAGAAGAGCGAGCCAGCACCCGGTCCGGGCTGCGAGCTATTGTAATAGCCGACGGGTTGTACGCCGAGGTTGTACGCATAGCCCGGGAAGTCCGCGCCACCGGCGTGAAGATCTTGCGGGCCGTTATCGAGATGGTGGGCGCGGTGCTGCGAAGCGGCGGAAGTGTTCGGTATCGCCGAGACTCCCGAACTGCCGGCATTACCGTTACAGCCGGCAAATAAGAGTCCGGGAATGGCTGCCAAGGCCAGTGTAGCGAGGGGTTTGTTCATTTCCTTTTTCCTTAATGGAGCGTTAGTGGTATCAATGGGTCGCGGTGATTACGCTTGCAATTGGAGCGTTTAATCCGGTCGATGAGCCGGAAATTTGTGTCGTTGGTCTGACTGTGCCGCGTGCCTGCGACTTGAAGACGTCGACGGCATTATTGAAATCGTCTACCACAAAGATGCGCGATCCGTAGTATGTGATCGACGGGAAGAATTGCGACTGCAGAATGCGCGGCGAGTTACACTGCGGGTTTTGCGTATAGACGCCTGCCAGCGTCAAGCTCCGCAGCGGCGGAACGTCCGTTACTCCTCCGCTTGAACCCGCGGCGTAAACATTGACCTGTCCCTGGCACGACGTCGAGCTTCCGCTTCCGGAGAGCGCAGAGTTCGCAACGAAGATTTCACCGCTCGTGTCGAGCGAAACGTTCGTCGTGAGTCCGGGCGTAAGCTTCGTCGAGGAATCCCATGGAATGGTTCGGGCCGGCGAAACCGAGGGGTTACCGTTATCGGATGCCGACGTTACGAAAACGCCGTACGTCGAGCCGAGCACCGAATGCAACGCGCCGTTGAGGTAGAAGTTGCCGGATGGATCCAACGCAAGCCCTGTCGGACCGGCATAATAGAGCGTCGGTGACGCATACGCCCAAGCTAACGACGGCGCCGTCGGGCCGCTCGCAGCGGACGCATAGGTGAGCACGGCATCGCTTCCGCCGATTCCGTCAATGCCGGTCGCGCCGTACGTCACGAGCGTTCCGGAGCTCCCGAGGCTCATGAAGAGCGGAAAGACCGTCGTCTTCGATTGTTTGTCGGCCTTGATGACCGCGACGGGCTGATCGTTTCCGGTCGCGCCCGGCGCGTATACCGCAATCTGATTGCCGGTGTCGGGCGTACCGCTCGACGGCGCAAAGCCGTATTGATTGTCGAAGTAGCCGACGTACAAGTTGCCGGTGGCGTCGACCGCGATGCTGCGGGCGAAGAGCTTCGAGCTCAAGTTCAGCGTGCGCAGCGGCGCAACGTTACCCGTAGCTTTGCCGTCGTACTCGGTCACGGTTGCACCCTGGCCGTTATTGGAGCCCGCGTTGAGCACGTAAATCGTGCCGACCGGCGGGGGCGGCTGCCGGCCGCGCACGTTGAACTGCGCGCCGGCGCCGATGGAGCCCGGTCCGTCGACACTTGCCGCGAGCGTAATCGAAGAGGCCTGTTTGTTCCCGTCGTACTGCAGCGTGATGTGCGAGGAGGGCTTTGAAATCGAGAGCGACCCTCCGGAGTTTCGCCCATTCCGTAAGAGAAATGCGTGTGCGCCATCGCCTTGAACGGCAAGCGCAATTGCTGACTGATAATTGCTTGGGCCTACGATCTGTGCACCGGTCGCGTCGAATGCGGCGAGATTTACGTCGGCTCGCGTGGCGTCGCCGCGTTTGGCACTGGCCGGCTGCACTGAGAGCTTCAGCGCGGCGACAACGCCGTAGAGCGTTAACGTCAGCGTGTTGCTGATCTGCATCCCGCCGCCGCCCGAGCCGATCTGCGCCTCAGCGGTACCCGCCGAAAGCAGCGATCCGGTGCCATTGGTGCCCGCGTAGGTGGTAACGGAGAAGACGTCGTGCCCCGCGGCGCCGAGCACGGTGCCAGTGCAGACCGTTGCGCCCGAGAGCGCTCTGCAGCCGTGCGCGTGCGCGACGGTGTTGATCGTCTTCGGATTGACGCCGCCCACCGGGTTTCCGTTCACCGTCGATAACATGACGACGATCGAATGCGTGTTGACCGAAACGTAATTCGGATTGATGCTGCGGCGCTTTTGCGCCGGAATCGTGACGGTAACTTTGACGTTGACAAACTTCGGCGGCGGATTTCCGCCACCGCCGCCCGGCGAGTTGACGACCGAGCCTGCCGGGAACGTGCCGGCGCCGCCGCAGGCGGTGAGCGCCGCCGCGGCAAGGAGAAGCGCAGCTCGTCGAATCATGCGCGCACTACTACCCGGTCGTCTAGAACGATCGCGTCGTAAACGCTGTAGGCACGGTCGCAGCGGCGTGCGGGCGGATCGTAGACGAGAAACTCTTGCAACGGGCGCGCATAAAGATGAAGCGATACGGCTTGCGACTGCGGCGTCGCGCCGACGCGGTGCAAATCGAACGGCCCGGAACGCAGGTCCATCGCACCGGGGCCTAGTGTGCGGGTCTCTCTCGACTCCACCTCGGCGACTCCGGAAACCTCGCCCCCATCCAGCCGCACGTAGTCGTCCACCACGAGCGCACCGTCGAGAACGAGCATCCAGCAATGCTGGCCGCCATGGTCGTGAATAGCCGACGTGGCACCGGCCGACCAGTTCAGCAGAAGCAGCTCGAAATTGGCATCCCGGTAGACTCTGGTCCGGGTGTAGTCGCCCGGCCGGGAAAGGAGCGTCTCCCGGCCGGGCCATTGGCGTGCGTTTTGTCCTAGAAGAGTCCCTATGTCGGATGAGGCCCGCGAAAGAGGGCCCCGATCCCGAAGCTCGTCGATGAGTTGCCGAAACACGAGTTCCCCTCCAGGCAGCAAAGAATAACCGAAGTTATTAACTTCGGTCAACTATTAGGAGATTGAAACTCATTACTCCTTTCACGGACAAAAAAAAGCGCCACGTTGGCCGCTTGCTTTGCCTGGACTTGGTTGCTTAAGGCCGCCAGCGCAAGTCGGGCTGCCTCGCCGCCCGCGTCTCATCCACCCGGCCGACGACCGTCGTCACCGGCGCATCGAAGAGCGCCTGCGGATCGGTGTGGGCGCGCTGCACGATTTTCGCGAGCGCCTCCGCGAAGGCATCGAGGGTTTCTTTCGATTCCGTCTCCGTCGGCTCGATCATCAGGCACTCCGGAACGAGCAGCGGAAAGTACATCGTCGGGGCCATGTAGCCGTAGTCGAGCAATGCCTTTGCCAAATCGAGCGCGCGCACGCCGTTCTGTTTCTTCAGACGCTGCGCCGACGCGACGAACTCGTGCCGGCAGATCTCGGGATAGGGCGTCTCGAGAAACTCGGCAATCTTCACGCGCAAGTAGTTTGCGTTGAGGACCGCAAGCTGCGAGACGCGCTTGAGTCCCTCGCTTCCGTTTGCGTAGAGATATGCGAGCGCGCGAACCGCGTGCGCGAAGTTCGACCAGAAAGAACGCAGCGGCCCGATCGACTTCGGCCGATCGAAATCCAAATGGAAATTCGATTCCTCACGAACCACGACCGGCGTAGGCAGGTAGTCGACAAGATGCGCGGCGACGCCCAACGGACCGTGGCCGGCGCCACCGCCGCCATGTGGAATAGTGAAGGTCTTATGCGTATTGAGATGCATGAGGTCAAACCCCATATCGCCGGGCCGGGTGTACCCCATGATTGCATTGGCGTTGGCGCCGTCGTAATACATCAGACCGCCGGCTTCGTGAACTACGGCCGCGATGGCCGCAATCTCTTCTTCGAAGAGACCCAGCGTGTTCGGATTGGTCATCATGCAGACCGCGGTATCGGCGCCCACCACCTTGCGAATCTCGGCGACGCTTACGCGGCCGCGCTCGTTGCTCGGCATCGAAATGACTTTAAACCCGCACATGGCCGCGGATGCCGGATTCGTGCCGTGCGCTGTATCGGGGACGATCACCTTGTCGCGGCTCGTCTCTCCGCGCTCCTTGAAGTATTTCTTTGCGATCAGCAGTGCGCCCAGCTCGGCATGAGCTCCGGCCGACGGATTCAGCGAAAAGGCCGCCATCCCGAAGAGCGAGCTCAAGGAGCGCTCCAACTCGTACATGACCGCGAGCGCCCCTTGCGCGAGATCGTCGGGCGTGTAGGGGTGAAGCTCGGCAAACTCCGGACGGGTCGCGATGGCGTCGTTGACGCGCGGATTGTACTTCATGGTACAGGAGCCGAGCGGATAGAAGCCGAGGTCGATCCCGAACGTTCGCTGCGACAGCCGCGTAAAGTGCCGAACGACGTCGAGTTCGCTGTTGTCGGGCAGCGGTAATTCGTCACGCAGGAGCTGCCGCGGTAAAAAGTTCTCCAGGGGCTTGCCCTGCTCGAAGTAGCGGTTCGCGCGCCCCTCCTGGCCGGACTCGAAGATCAGCGCAATGGCACCGGCCTCAGACATGGGCCGGCACCCGCAGAATCTCTTTGAGCGCGCCGGCGAGTGCGGCGATATCGCCGGTCGTCGTAAGCTCCGTCGCCGTCATCAGAATGCATGAGTCGAGCTCGGGATAGAAGCGTCCCAAATCGACTCCGCCCAAAATCCGATTTGCGCGCAACCCGGCGAGCACGTCGCGAGCCGGGCGCCCGACGTCGGCAACGAACTCGTTAAAGAACGGTGCGTCGTATGGCAACCGGATGCCGGCGACGTTTGCAACCGCGCTGGCAAGTTCGCGCGACCGAGCGAGATTCAGTGCGGCGGCGTCGCGAAGGCCCGTCTTACCCAATAGTGCCAAATAGATCGTCGCAATCAGCGCGCAATGCGCCTGATTCGTGCAGATATTCGACGTCGCGCGTTCGCGCCGTATATGCTGTTCGCGCGCTTGCAGCGTCAGCACGTAGGCAGTGCGTCCCGCGTTGTCGACGGTCTTTCCTACGAGCCGCCCCGGAATGCGGCGCATGTGCTCTTCGGTCGCGGCGATGAATCCTACATACGGGCCGCCGTACGCCATCGCCACGCCGAAGCTCTGCGCTTCGCCTGCGACGATCTGCGCTCCCCACGCGGCCGGCGGTGCGAGTGCGGCGAGTGCGAGCGCTTCAGCGACGACACCGATCGGTATCGTTCCGCTCGCCGACGCTGCTTGGGTGAGATCGGACGACGGCTCTTCGACGTTGCCCAAAAAGTTCGGCGACTGAATTGCAATGGCTGCGTACTCTTTCGTGGCGAGCATTTCGGCCGCCAGGCGGTAGTCGGTGACGCCGCCGCGCGCGAACGCGACTTCGTCGACTTCCACGTCGAGACCGTCGCAATACGTGCGCAGCACGGCGCGATAGTTCGGGTGAATCGCGCGCGAAACGAGAACTTTCCGCCGGCCGCTCGCACCCAGCGCCATGATCGCCGCCTCGGCCAGGGCCGTTGCGCCGTCGTACACCGAAGCGTCGGCCAAATCCATTCCCGTCAGCAAGCAGATGTAGGTCTGCCACTCGTAAATCGCTTGCAGATAACCTTGCGATACCTCCGCCTGGTATGGCGTGTAGGCCGTGAGAAATTCGCCGCGCATGGCAAGTGCCGCAATCGCCGGCGGGACGTAGTGGCGGTAGGAACCGGCGCCCAGAAACGAACGATACTCGACGCCCTGATTCTGTGCAGCGAGATGTGCGAAACGGCGCTGTATGAGATACTCCGGAAGCGCGGGGACGACGTCCAACTTTTGTTTGAGCGCGATCTCCGCGGGCACGCGCAGCAGCTCGTCCAGCGAGGCGATGCCGATGGTTTGGAGCATTTGCTCTACGTCGCGCTCGGTGTGCGGCGCGTACATCCTACTATTGATTCTCCGTGGTTATCGGCGCGGGTTCGCCGACGTGTTCGTCGGCTTCATCGCGGGGTCGGGAATGCCGCTTGGGCAGATGCTCGCCTGCACCGCCGGCGTCACGTAGTAGGCGTGTAAGTCGTAATGCGGTACCGGCAATCCCGGGTGACCGTTGGGTTCGTATTCGAAATCGATATGGTCGATAGTGTACCCCGGAAGCGCATGGATGCCGGCGTAACTGAAACCCTTTTGAAGCTCCGAAACGGGAACCATGATCTCGGTGAAGACCGGCTTGCCCTGCCACACGCCGTAGATCGGACCGGTCGGCAAGTCTTTGAGGTTCGCCCAGTGCTCGCCCATGGTAGCGACGCACGGCGAGACCAGCATCGCATCGGCGGGAATGCCGGCAGGGTGCGCGGCCGGCTGCGGCGGTAGCTCCGGCGATGGCGGCGAGGCTGCGCCGGCGCGCGCGGCGGTTACCACCGCGGCAGCAAGAAGCGCGAAGACGGCAAGAAAACGCATCGTGCGATACTCCTATCTGAAAGTCAGTCGGCGGCGATTTTTTCGTATTCTGCGGACGAAAGCAAGCTCTTGGTTTCGTCGGGATTCGTCGGCCGAAGCTTGAGAAGCCAACCGGTGCCGTACGGTTCCCGGTTGACGGCCGCCGGATCGCTCTCCAATGCGCCATTGACTTCGATCACTTCGCCCGAGATCGGCGTAAAGAGATCGGAAACCGCCTTCACCGATTCGATCACGCCGACGTTTGCAAACTGCGCGATCGTCGTTCCAACCTTCGGCAGCTCGACGTAGACGATATCGCCCAACGCGTTCTGTGCGTAATCGGTGATTCCGATCGTCGCGGACTCGCCATCGACCCGCACCCATTCGTGCTCTTTGCTGAACAGCAGATCCTCGAGTGACGCCACTTCTTCTCCTTCGCGTTTATTTCGGGCGTTTGTAGAACGGCAATGCAACGACGGTTGCGGCGTGTTTTGTGCCGCGAACCTCAACTTCGAGCGCGGTCCCGACGGCCGATGCTTCCTGCGCGACCAGCGCCGTCGCAATATTCTTGTTTTCGACCGAAGGTGCGATCGAGCCGCTGCGTATCGAACCGGCGATGCGCCCATCGAACCACACCGAATAGCCTTCGCGCGCGGGCACCCGGCCTTCCATGACGAGGCCGACGATGCGCGAGTAACGGTCGAGCGCGAGTTGATCCTCGAGCGCCTCTTTGCCGACGAACTCGGGCTTTTCCAGCTTCAGCGCCCATTTCAAGCCGGCTTGCACGGGCGTAATGCTTTCGGTGAGCTCGTGTCCGTAGAGCGGCATCCCTGCCTCGAGCCGAAGAACGTCACGCGCACCTAAGCCGCAGGCTTCGAGTCCCTCATCGCTGTGAGCGCGCAACAGTGCGTTCCAAACCATCGGGGCGTCGGCTCCATCTAGAAAAAGCTCGAATCCGTCCTCGCCTGTATAACCGGTCCGCGCGAGGACGACGGGCACATTTTCGACACGCCCCTCCGCACAAAAATAGTATCGCAGCGCCGAAAGATCGACGTCGACGTGCGGCTGCAGCATCGCGGCAGATTGCGGCCCTTGAATTGCGATGAGCGCGCGGCTGCCGTGACGATTCTCGAGCTCGACGCCGTCCGCGGGCCGCCGTTCGTTGAGCAGCCTCCACATTTTGTCGGCATTGGCGGCGTTGACGACGAGCAGCCAGCCTCGTTCGAGCCGGTAGAAGATCGTATCGTCGTGCGCGCCGCCGCCTTCGTTGCAAAAGATGTTATAGCGGGCCTGCTGCGGCTTCATCGTTGCGACCGCGTTGATCGTCAGCGTATCGGCCCAACGCGCCACCATCTCGCCCGTCATCCAGAACTGACCCATGTGCGAGAGATCGAAGAGGCCGGCGCGATGGCGTACCGCATCGTGTTCTTTCAATATCCCCGAATATTGCACGGGCATCTCAAATCCGCCGAAGGGGACGATGCGTGCGCCGGCGTCGACGTGGACGTCGTACAGGGCGGTACGCTTCATTGCGATGGGGCCGCCTTCTTCGGTCGCTCTTCGGGATACGTGTTGAGGAAATCGAGCGTCGCGTGTGCGACGATCTTCTCGCCGCTGCGCACATAGACTTCGCCGTAAACGATACGGCGCCCGGCGCGCAGCACTTTCGCCTCGGCGACGAGATCGTGGGGCGGCCCCGCCGGCGCGAGAAAGTTGCATTGCAGCGCGACCGTAGTCGTATCTTGGTCGCGACCGTAGATGGAGGCCAA
>JAFAOZ010000203.1 GCA_019247395.1 Vulcanimicrobiota bacterium
AGCGCTTTGCGCGCGCAATCGTGGACGCGACGACGCATTATAACGATCCCGGCGTCGTGTTGGAAGCGTGCCGCTCGCTCGGGGTTTCCGAAGCGATGCCGGGCCTCGACATCCGCGCGCTCGACGAGACGCAGCTCCTCGCCCCGCGTGGCAACTAGTTCTCTGTCATCCTGAGCGGAGCGAACGCAGTGAGCGAAGTCGAAGGACGGCGCGTCGGCGTACTCGCGCTGCAGGGTGACGTTGACGAACATACGGCCGCGTTGCGGCGCGCCGGCGCGTCTCCGAGGACAGTGAAAACTCCGGCGGATCTGGCTGACGTGGACGCGCTCGTCATACCCGGCGGCGAATCGACGACCGTCATGAAGCTGCTCGACCGCGCCGGACTTGCAGCACCGATCGTATGGCGCGTTCGCGCCGGCATGCCGCTGTGGGGAACCTGCATGGGAATGATCGTCGCCGCGCGCGAGATCGTGGGCGTCGATCAGCCGTCACTCGGCCTCATCGACATCGCCGTGCGCCGTAACGCATTCGGACGTCAGAACGATTCGGCCGAATTGGAGCTGGACATTGACGCGCTCGGCAGTACGCCGTTTCCCGGAATCTTTATTCGCGCGCCATGGATCGAGCGCTGCGGTCCGGCGGTCGAGCTGCTTGCCGAGCGAGACGGCCGCGGAGTTATGGTTCGTGAAGGAAACGTGCTGGTAACGTCATTTCACCCCGAGCTCACCGCCGACTTGCGCGTGCATCGCTATTTCCTCGACATGACTGGGTCTGAGGCGGGAAACACGTCTACCGCGGCGTAAATTCGTCGCGACATGGCTACAGAAGCCGCCTCCCCTGATATGCAGGGAGGGTTTCAAGGGCAGATTCCGCCCGTCGAGCCGTTGTTGAGCGAGGTGATCGCCACGCTCGCGCTTGCCGCGCACGCCTACCTCACCGAAGAAGAAGGACGCAACGCGGACTATGAGTCCGCTGAAATCGCGATCGACGTTGCGACCTCCGCATTCGAACGCGTGAAGGAAAGGTTGGGTGCCGATCAGCGGTTGGCGATAACACAAATGCTGACCGAAACGCGAATGACGTTCGTTCGGAAGCGAGGCACCTGAGACAGATGCCTCTCTTTTTTAGCTCGGCACTTCGCGCCTCGCTTGGCGCTGCGCTTCGCTTTCGGCACTTGCTTCGCAGCGCCGAAATCTGCGCTGCGCGCCCCCACGCCTACTTCGCGGCGTGGGCCCCCAAGACCGTGCGCCCATGAGCGAGGTTCTCGTTTTAAACTCCACCTACGAGGCGCTCAACGTTACCACGTTTCAGCGCGCCGTCAAGCTGCTCTTCGCCGGGAAAGCGGAGATGCTGCACGGGCGCGACCGAATGCTGGCGTCGCCGACTCTCGCGATGCGCATGCCCTCCATCATTCGGATGCTGTACTACATTCGACGGCCTATGCAAAAGGTGGCGTTGACAAAGAAGAACGTCTTGATTCGCGACGATCACGCCTGTCAATACTGCGGGACGCGCGGCGAACGGCTGATGACGGTCGATCACGTCATGCCCAAGAGCCGCGGGGGCGAGTCGACCTGGGAGAATCTCGTCTGCGCGTGCATGCGGTGCAACAATCGAAAGAACAATCGCAGCCCCCAGGAAGCGAACATGACGCTGCTGCGCAAGCCGCGCCAGCCAAAATATATTCCGTGGATTCAGATCAAGCGCAACACGCTGCCCGACGAGTGGGGTAAGTTCCTCTTCCTGTATAACGTTTCGATCGACGAACGCGTCGAAGCGTAACCAATCGTGGCATTGCAAAATCGCGTGACGCCGTACGGCGATGTGGTCGCATTGCCGGGCCGCGGCACGATGATGGGCAATCGCGGTGTTCTCCACAACGAGGATCGTCGTATCGTGCGTTCGTGGCAAGTGAAGCGGTGGATAACATGCGTGCTCGAGTTTCGCGGACGCCATCGTGCGGTCATGACGCCCCGTCGGTATACGGAACTCTTCTTTCTCGACGAAGCGGCAGCATTTGCGGCGGGGCACCGCCCGTGCCGCGAATGCCGATTCGCCGATTACCAGCGATTTCAACGGCTGTGGATTGCCTGTTACGGCGAGCCGGCGAACGCCGACGCGATGGATCTCAAGCTGCACGCCGATCGCCTTGACGCAAAGAAAAAACGCTTGTACATTGCCGATATCGCGACTCTGCCAGACGGAGCGTACGTCGGATTAGACCATCGAGCGTGGCTCGTCTGGGAAGAACGCCTGCATGCGTGGTCGGATTCGGGTTACGGCGAGCGTCGTCCGAGACCGAGAAGCGGTGACTTTCCGATTCTTACGCCGCGGTCAATCGTTGACGTCCTGCGTGCGGGTTTTCGGCCGGCGGTTCACACAACGGCGAATTGACGCTGCGAATGAAGCAGCGTCTGCGATGGAGTTTCGCCGAACATCGCGCGATAGTCGCTCGCAAAATGGCCCATGTGCCAGAAACCCCAAGCCGTTGCGACGTCGATGACGCGAGTCTGGGGCCTGCCCGACCGGCCTAACGCGCGCCGGACGCCATTGAGGCGCAGGCGTTTGAGATAATCCATGGGACTCAATCCCGTCACCGCTTCGAACGCATTGATGAGCGAGCGGGCGCGCATTCCGCAGATCGCGCTGAGGTCGAGCAGCGTCACGGATGCATCGACGTGCTCGCGCATGTACGCTTCGCAGGCGCGCACCGCCGCAAAGCGCCGGTTTAAGCATTTAGTGCGCTCGACCGCACGACCGTCGTAGTCCCCGAGCGCATCGGCCAACAGCGGAATAAGCGTCCCGCTCGCCATGCGCTGCGCCACGGACGGTTGCGAGAAGATGCGCCGAATGACCCCGCGAAGGCGTGCGGCGCGGACCCGATCGCGAATTATGCTGAACGGCGCCAAGTCGCGGCTCAAGCTCTCCGCATCCGGCGAGCGAGGAAAGTGTCGCTGCAGCGAACGCTCGTCGGTAGTGACCGAAAAAAACGCGCTCGGCCCGTCGGTTCGAACGTCGATGGCGTCTCGGCCCGTCGCAATGACATCGCTTCCGAAACCGGTGCCGAACCAACGCGCGCGCGTCCGCGCGTCCGCGACGACCGCGACGACGGTCCGATCCGCTTCGATCTTCGCCTCAGCTTGAAATGCCATGTTGTAGATCCGGCATGCGACTTTTAGCGGCGGTTCCTCGAGAACGCTGTAGGCGATATCGAACGTTCCGTGATGCAATTGCGCCCACGATAGGCTCGAGGAAACGTAGGAACCTTCGATCGCGGCGTGCTCGAGTACGGGTGTATGGTTAATATTCATACTGAGAAATCGGCTGGTTGCCTGGGGATGTAAAACTAGCGCTTCGGCTATTGCAATTCCTGCGCTTGCGCTTTCAAAACATCACCAAGTAAGCCTTCTCTTGCCCTGGTCGCGCGATCGGCAGCGTCGCGCTCCAGCTCGGAAAAGAGCACCTTCATTTCATGTTGCAGACAAGGCACCTCGTAGCCGGCGCGGCGCCAGCGCGCTCGCAAATCGCGATCGAGGTCGGCGCATAACGTCGGATCAAGTTCGTTCGCTGCCTCGAATCGCTCGCCAACGTTCTCGCGGCGAGCTTCAGCGAGCTCGGCCTCGAATATTGCGCGGTCGTCCCAAACCGCCCGGCGGTTGCGAAAGAGTTGAAGCGCAGTTAAACCCTTCCGGCGGAGCTCCTCATGCTCCCATTCGCTTTCGTCTGCCGATCGAGCGACGGCAGCACGAATCGTAAACTCTACAATGCGGTCGAGAAGAGCATCATACGGGACGCCCTCCGCAATGCAGTGCGATTCTCCTATTCGCACCGAATAGCAAACGGGTTCCATAGCAGGCTCTCATTGTAGCGTCTTCGAGGGCCCAGTTGTATCCCAGAAGTGCAATCGGCGCTTTTTACAGCTACCGGCTTATGTGCGCGAGGGCCTCGCGGAACGGCGTGCTCGAGAGCTGCACGATCCCCTCGAACGGCCGATAGAGCTCCAGGGTGACGAAGATCGCCCCAGAGACCGCTAGGGCGCATAGAGCCAGCGCTACGAGAACCGTCGCGTTCGGCGGAGAAAAGAGTCCGAATCCGATGAACGTGATCGTAAACCAAAAGATCAGCAGAACGAGCAGCGGTACGGAAAGCGATGACCCGTTCTGCTCGTACATCAGCCATCGGATTTGACCGAGGTCGATCGCAAGCGAGACCGCCTCGCCTTTGAGCGAGCGCTGAGCATCGTCCCTCGGCGTCAAACCTTCGATGTCGTCGAGAATGCGTTCGCCTCCGACGGTCGACGGATCGATCTGCGCATGGCTCGCGTTTTCTTCCGGCCATAACCGCGCCAGCGTCGAGGCCACAGCGGCTCGAAGTGCGCGCCGCGCCGGTATCGCGTCCGGCCCGTAGTGCGCGAGCATCCGGTCGAGCATGATAATTTTCGATGAAGCGTCGAGCAATTCGCTGCTTTGCGCGTTATAGGATCCGGTTGCGGATGCGACCAGCAATCCGAGTACGAGCCCAGACATCGTGCCGATAACCCCCATGCCCATCCCAAGCAGATGTCGAGAATCGTCGCTGAGATGGTGCGCCGGCAGTGCATTGCGAATCCACATGCCGGCCAGCGCACCGCCAAAGAGGCATGCAAAGGCAATCAGCGCGACTCCGGGTGGGCTCATCGCGTCGCTTGCGGAGCGGCCGCTGCTACGCGGGCTTTTCCGAAACGATCGTCAGCGTTTGCGAATTCACGCTGTAGTTTC
>JAFAOZ010000205.1 GCA_019247395.1 Vulcanimicrobiota bacterium
GCGTTTTGACGGCGCGCGACCACCAGGATCTTGGGCTTTGTCTGTCTCATCTTGGCTCGCTCGGCCAGTTCAATCATTTTCACACATACAACCTCGAGCCGGGGCGGACCGAGAACGACGATCAGGATAATCCAAACATCTCCTATCCCAACTACCACTCTGGTGCGAACGGTAACTATCAGAAGATCGCGGCGGCTGCGCCGGTACATCCCCTGCTCAAGAGCGCGAAAGCAGATGGCGGCACGATCGAGTATTTTCCCGCCCATCCGCACGAGGGGGCCGTTGGCGTGCCCGAAGGTACCGCGTTTGCCCGTGTTATCGCGAGGGGCACGAGCACAGTGAGCGGCCGGCAATTCAATCTTGCCGTTGCGGTCGAGGATGAACCGTTCGATGGCGGAGTCTTGGGGCGCGCTGTCGCGGTTTCGACGTTTCACCACCTGGCCGATCTCAACTGGGACACCGATCGAGGCGCGCCAAGTTTTGTTACCGATAAGCCCGGCGACGAGATAAAACGCGATCCGGCTCGGTTAGAGATCTTTAAAGACTACGTCCGCAATATAGCTCGGTGGTTGAGCGTGCGTCCGGAAGCGGCACAAGCCGGGAATTGAAAATTCGCGATGCGGAACCGGCACAGCAGCAGCCGATTCCGCATCGTCCCCCTGCTCTATGGAGCGACTTTAGAAGATCGAGTTCGTGATGTCTTGCTGCATCACGTAGTAGTCTATCGAGCCGAGGCCCGTTGGTTCGTCGTAGCCGGGCGCCGCGGAGCTTGGGATTCCGTTCGATCCGTAAAGGATGTCGTGGAAGCCGCCGATCGGCGCAGTCGTGTCGGGCGGAAGTGCCGACGTGTCGTCGCCCGGTTCGCCGGTGGGCGTGCACGTCTTTGATCCCAGCGGACACGGTTCGTAATATCCGTATACGCCGTAGTATAGGGGTGCGGCGAATCCGAGTTTGTTTCCGAAGTGCGTCTCCAAGCGAGACCACAGCCCCATCGACATCGGCGACGAAAGGCTCGTGCCCCCGATCCCGGTTTGCGTTCCGTTCACGAAGACGTCCATCGGGCATCCGTTGTTGTCGGCGCACATCGCAATGTCGGCAGCTCCGCGGCCTGCGGTGCATCCCGCGCAGATCCCGTTCGTCTGCCAGTACGGCGCGCTTTCGAATGCGCTGTAGCCGCCGCCGGTTCCGACCCAAACGTGCTCGCCGTAATAGGTCCCGGGCTCTTGCCCGTTAGCGTTCGTGTCGAGCGTCGTTCCGCCGACTGCGACGACATACGGCGACGCGGCCGGGTAGCAGACTTGCGGCGTGCCCCCAACGGGTCCGCCGGAGTTCACGAGAACCGGACAACCCGAGCCGCTGTCGCCGGTCGACGCGAACATCGTCATGCCTTGGGCAGCGCCTTGATTGAACTCCTCATCGTCGAGGGTCATCGCGCCGTCGGCATAAGCGAGTGCTTCAGGCTCACCGAACGACGAGTTTCCGGCTTGAGTCTTGTTGTCGTTGACCCAATGGCTGTACTCGAGCGCAATATCCGAGTCGCTCAGCGACGTTGTATCGTAAACGTAGAGATGTCGCACCTTGCCTGCGAATCCGCTCGAGATCTGCGTATCGAGATCCCATTCGTCAACGCCCGAGGTATCGAGGCTCTTCGCACCGACCTGGACCGTCGAGTACGAGACCGCGGGAAGACCCCAGAACGACTCGGCCGCGCGCAGATCCTTGATGACTTGGCTCACATTGCCTTCTGCCATCACGGCAATCGACGTAGCGGATCCCGTGCTGCACGACGAGCAGGTGGCGTCGTAGGCGACTTGATATTGCGGCGGACCGTATTCGCCGCCGATGCAGATCCCGTTCACGACTTGCAGGCAGGGCGGAGGCGTGCCGCCGGCCAGCGGCCGAATCGGTTGCGTCGACTTCGAAAGGTGGACGTGCATTTGCCAGGCGTTGGTCAGCCCGAGCACGGCTGCCACGAGGCCGTGCAGCTTCGCGGGCACGAGCGCGGGCTTGACGTTACCGTAAACGAGCGCTCCGTTCGACGCCGTCCCACGGATTGACGTGTGGAAGGCGGCTTCGGCCTGCGAAATTGACGCGGTGCCGCTGACGATCAAGCGATTGGGCTCGATCTGGACGTGACGAAAGCCTTGTTGCCGGAGATAGTCCGCGACGGCGGCGGCTTCGCTCTGCGTGGGGCCAAAGCGCGCGGTAAACTGTTCGGGCGTCAACCACCGGTGGAAGGCAAGGTGGCCGGGCGTGTATTGCGACGCCACGAGTTCCTGGGCGCCCTTGCGGTCGTGCATGTTGAGGCCGACGACGATATGCAGCGGCGTGGCGCTCTTAATCGTCGCGGTCGGGAAGTTCTTGATGGGAACGGCGGTCGTTGCGGTCGCAGCCCATCCCGCCGGGACGTTTTGCGGCGCATCATTGTTGGAAAGGGCGTTGGCGTTCGACAACGGGGCGCTCGGCAACAACCCGCCGTGTCCGGCGCAGGAAGCCGTCGCTACACCCAAGGCTAGGGTGGCATAGAGCAGTGGTTTTTTCATCAGTTAGACTCCTGTGAAGCAACGAACTGCGCCAAATCATACCGTGCCGGCACCGCTGCCATTGGTACAGTCGCTGTTACACTCTCCCCACACTTCGTGGTCAGCGTAGGCCGGATGACTGCCGTTCTTACCAGGGGGCGGGGAGGCGCTCTTGAAGGCTTGGGCGTGATTCGTGCCGCTGCGACCCCATGCGCGACGCTCGCCTTGGCCTCGCTTGTCTGCGTGGCCGGCTGCTCGGGCGGCGTTTCGCCCGTGTCCCTAAGCTGGAGTTCGAGCGTTCCCGCCGCGGTCGCGCCGGACGCGCAGCACTACGAGGATGACGTCTATTCGGCTCAGCCGTATTCAAATAACGCGACGGTCTACAAGCGCAAGGGAAGCTCGCTGCGGCGTCAGCAGACGGTCAGCACCGGGCTAGCGGCCCCGCAAGGCTCCAAAGCGACTCCGCGCGGCCGGTGGTACCTTACTAATGCCGGCGATTCCAACGTGCTGATTTATGAGACGACGAAAAGCGGACCGAAGCCCGTCGGCAAGCTGAATGACGCCGGTGAGGTTCCCGTGAACGTTGACGTCACCGCCGACGAAACGCTC
>JAFAOZ010000207.1 GCA_019247395.1 Vulcanimicrobiota bacterium
GAGCTCGTCGCGAAAATAACCGTACCGCCACGCCGTCGCCGCGTGTGCGAACGCGGCAATCGCGGCGAGCACGATCGCGATCACGCGGTTCGTCGTGCGGCGATCAAGAGACTCAGTGCGAAGCCGCAGACGCCCGACCAGATCCACGACCCGAGGGAGACGTTCCAATCCCACCACACGCCCTCGTGCAGCGCGATGCCGACGAGGTAAATGCCGATGTACGTCATGGGAACGGCGATAGCGAACCAGTAAAACGCTTCCATTTTCGCGGGGACGGGATGCGGATCGTACCGGATCACCAGCGCGTCCGCGAGCAGTCCCGCGCCGAGCGCTTGCGCGATCGTGATTGCGAGCAGCGGAGTCTGGTTCGTGAATGCCGCCGCAGCGGGAACGTTGCCGATGAGCAGAAGCAGCGTGAGCATGCCCGGGCACGGATGGATTCGCGACACCACCCACAGCATGAAACCTGCAATGAGCGTGCTTTGAAAGATGACGATCAGCGCGCCGGTTGCAACTTTGTAGTAACCGATTGAGAGTGCCGTGAGGTAGTTCGGGTTAAACGGAACGATTGCGGGCGGAGCGTTGGTCCGGCCCGCCGCCGGATCCAAGGCGTACGCCGTGCCGAAATGGGCTAAGATCAGCCACGCTCCGAGCCCCAGCACGAGCGGCAACTGGCGCGCGAGCGTCGTCGCGCGGTGCCGGTCGGCGAGCACCGACCGGATCGGACCGCTCGCCAAAAAGAAAATGGATAACCCGAGTATTTGGTGCGTGGGGCTGAGGAGCGCGTCCACGCCCTCCTCGATTCCGAAAATCCGATGCCATAGCATGTCGCCGATTCCAGCGAGCACGAACATCGGAATCCCAATGAGCGCCAGGCGATAGCATCGCGGGACGGCATTCGCCCAGCCATATCCGCGCGCTCGGTAATGCAGCGCGTAGGCAAGCACGACCAATGCGAGAGCCAGCATGCCCGAATAAAAAACCGCATGGTATGGTGTGAAGAACGACTCCATCGGAACGTGGCCGTGCGCCCACGCATCAAGAAAAAAGCCTCCAGAGACCCAGACGCAGCAGATGCCGATGGCATAGTCAAGCGCGATGCTTCTTGGAGCGGCATGCTGCTGCACGAGCAGCTGCACCATGTCGAGCGGGCCTTACCCACAAATGCCGGGAGCGCCTGCAGGTAGCATCGTGAGGGGCTCCGTAGGACCAACACGTGCTGCACCGCATGGGAGCGCTCGCGTTGACGGCACTGCTGCCGGCCTGCGCATCACGGCTTCCCGATCCGCCGGCAAACCTTGCCGTCGGGCTGGCAGCCTTACCGGCTCCGCGCCTCGAACCCAACGGCGCGCCGCCGCGCATCTTGGGCATGCGCTTCTCGTCGCTCGACGTGCGGCGCGGCCAGCGCTGGTCGGGCGCCGTCGTTACCGGCACCAATGTCGCGAGCGTCGAGGTGCGAACGAATCTCTTTTCCATCAACGTCCCGAAGCGTACTCCCGGCCGATTCAGCTTCGAGCTGAACGTCTTGGATACGCCGCCGATCTTCGTGCGTGCCTATTCCCTGCGCATTATTGCGCGCAATAGCGCCGGAACCGAATACGAAGAAGACCTTCCGTTTCGGATTCGATGACCGGCGCGAGCTTCCAGACCGACGGCGGCGTTCTGACAATCACGTTGGATCGCCCGGAGCGCAAGAACCCGCTCACCTTTGAGCTCTACGCGCAACTGCGCGAGCGGTTTCGTGCGCTCGGTTCGGCAGCCGATGTCAAATCGGTCGTGCTCAAGGGCGCCGGCGACAACTTCTGCTCGGGCGGGGACGTTCACGAGATCATCGGTCCGTTGACGCGCTCGACGCCCGACGAGCTGCTGCGCTTCACTCGCATGACGGGGGACGTCGTCAAGGCAATGCGCGCATGTCCGCAGCCGATCGTCGCGGCGGTCGACGGTGTCGCAGCCGGCGCCGGCGCCATTTTGGCGATGGCTTCCGATCTTCGTTTGGGAACCGATCGAGCGCGCATCGCATTTCTCTTCGTCCGCGTCGGCCTGGCCGGATGCGACATGGGAGCGTGCGCGATGCTGCCGCGGATCGTCGGTTTGGGACGCGCCGCCGAACTGCTCTATACGGGCCGGGTGCTTGGCGGAACGCAGGCGTACGAGTGGGGGTTTTTCAACGAGCTCTGCGCTCCGGATGGGCTCCACGCGCGAGCGCGCGAGTTCGCAGAAGACATTGCGGCGGGCCCGACGCTCGCGCATGCCATGACGAAGAGGATGCTTCACGAGGAATGGGCATTGCCGCTCGACGACGCAATCGACGCCGAGGCTCGAGCGCTAGCGCGCCTGATGGAGAGTGGTGACTTCCGGCGCGCCTATGAAGCGTTCGTCGAAAAACGTACGCCGCGCTTCGAGGGAAACTGACGTGCGCGACTGGCCTTTCTTCGACGAAGAGCATCGCGCGTTCGCGACCGGCTTTGAGACGTGGCTCCAGCAGGCGGACGTTTTGGACGACGAACGCAAAGCCGATGCATCGTGCCGTGCCTGGGTGCGAGCACTCGCCGACGGCGGTTGGCTGCGCGCCTGCGTTCCGGGGCTCTACGGCGGGATCCGCGCGGAGCTCGACGCACGCACGCTTTGTTTGGCGCGCGAAACGCTTGCCTATCGATCGGCGCTTGCAGATTTTGCGTTTGCGATGCAAGGCTTGGGAAGTGCGCCCATTGCGCTCTTCGGCAGCACGGAGCTGCAGCGCCGTTATCTGCCCAACGTCGTCAACGGACGCTGCGTCACGGCCTTTGCGCTCTCCGAACGTGAGGCCGGCTCCGATGTCGCCGCACTGGCCACGCGCGCGCAGCGTGACGGCGAAACGTACGTTATCGACGGCGAGAAAGCGTGGATCTCGAATGCAGGCGTCGCCGATCTTTACGTCGTCTTCGCGCGCACCGGCGGGGACGGCGCGCGTGGCTTGAGCGCCTTTGCAGTCGATGCGTCGACGGCGGGCTGCTCGGCCGGCAAACGCGTCGAGACGATCTCGCCTCATCCGCTCGGCGCGTTGCGCTTCGAGCGCTGCCGCGTTCCGGCCTCGCGCCGCATCGGTGACGAGGGCGACGGCTTCAAGATTGCGATGGGCACGCTCGACGTCTTTCGCAGCACGGTCGGAGCGGCGGCTCTTGGCTTCGCACGGCGCGCCTTGGACGAGTCCATCGTCCATGCGAAGTCCCGGCGTCTCTTCGGCGCGACACTCGGCGATCTGCAGCTGGCTCAATCCTCGATCGCTACAATGGCGACCGACGTTGACGCAAGCGCATTGCTCGTCTATCGAGCGGCCTGGCAGAAAGATAGCGGCGCGGCGCGGGTTACGCGCGAGTCCGCCATGGCGAAGTGGTTCGCAACCGAAGCGGCCGGGCGCGTCTGCGACCGCGCGGTGCAGCTCTTCGGCGCGCGCGGCGTGACGCGCGGCGAAGTCGTCGAGCGCCTCTACCGGGACGTGCGCGCGTTACGCATCTACGAAGGCGCGAGTGAAATACAGCAAGTCGTCATCGCGCGCCAGCTATTAGACGTGTCATCCTGAGCGAAGTGAGCAAAGCGAACGAAGTCGAAGGACGCCGGCGCGACACGTTCGCTGAAGACCGCCTTCCGCCGCGCGAGCAGATGCCGGAGCTGCTATTCGACGCACTCGGCCTACAGTATCCCGATCGCCTCAACGCGGCAGCCTATTTCCTCGACCGGCACGTGCAGCGCGGCGGTGGCGACGACCGCTGCATCGTTCTTCCGAGCGGCGGCGTGTGGAGCTACGAAGCGGTGCTCGCCACCGCAAACCGGATCGCGCACGTCCTGGTCGACGACCTTGCAATCGAGCCGGGCAATCGCGTGCTGCTGCGCGCGCCGAATGCGCCGATGCTCGCCGCCTGCTGGTTTGCGGTGCTCAAGGCCGGCGCGATCGCCGTGACCACGATGCCGCTCTACCGCGCGGGCGAGCTGCGCTTTATGATGGAGAAGGCGCAGGTCAAGCACGCGCTCTGTGACGCCCGCCTGCGCGACGAGCTCGATCGCGCTTGCGGCGAATACGGCGGCGTTCGTGTCGCCTGCTTCAACGGTGAATCAGGCGATCGCGATTCACTCGAAGCCCGGATGATGCACAAATCCGGCGATTTCGCGAACGCCGATACCGCGGCCGAAGCCATCGCAATCATCGGCTTCACCTCCGGTACGACAGGCACGCCGAAAGCCACGATGCATTACCACCGCGATCTGCTGGCGATTTGCGACACCTACGCGGCGCGCGTGTTGAAGCCGCACGCCCGTGATCTCTTCGCTGGAAGTCCACCGCTCGGCTTTACCTTCGGTCTGGGCGGGTTGCTGCTGTTCCCGCTCTACGCTGGAGCAGCAACGCTGCTGCTCGAAAAGGCCGGTCCGTCCGAGCTGTTAGACGCCATCGAACGTTACGGCGTGACGACCGTCTTCACCGCTCCGATCGCGTACCGCTCGATGCTCTCGCAACTCGACCGTCACGACATCACCTCGCTGCGCACGTGCGTTTCGGCCGGCGAGACGTTGCCGGCCGCGATCTGGCAAGAGTGGCATGCAAAAACCGGCATCAAAATTCTCGATGGCATCGGCAGCACCGAGATGCTCCACATCTTTGTTGGCTCGCCGGAGGATGAAGTGCGGCCGGGCTCGACCGGGCGTGTCGTGCCCGGCTACACTGCGGAAATACACGACGACGACGGCAAACCGGTTCCCGACGGTACAGTCGGACGTCTCGCGGTGAAAGGCCCGACCGGCTGCAAATATCTGCAAGACGAACGGCAGAGCATCTACGTGCACGCCGGCTGGAACTATCCCGGCGACGCCTACCGCCGCGACGCCGACGGTTACTTTTGGTACGTCGCGCGCATGGACGATATGATCGTCTCCGCCGGCTATAATATCTCCGGCCCGGAAGTGGAACAGGCGCTCATCGCGCATGCCGACGTTAAAGAAGTCGCAGTCGTCGGCAAGCGCGATCCCGAAAAGGAGACGCACTTCGTCAAAGCGTTCGTCGTTCTGGCCGACGGCTGCGCCGCGACGCCGGCAAAGGCCGACGAGCTGTGCGAATTTTGCAAATCGCAGATCGCGCCGTTCAAAGCGCCGCGCGAGATCGAGTTCGTCACCGAGCTGCCGCGCACCGAAACCGGCAAACTCCAACGCTACAAGCTGCGGAGCTAATGAAGGGCGACGTCTAAGTCGCCGATCAAGTCATCGATGTCTTCGATGCCGACCGATAGTCGAAGCAGATCGTCCGTAATACCGAGCACGCGCCGTTCCGCATCTGCCAGCGAAGCGTGCGTCATGCTAGCTGGAAGGCAAATCAGCGACTCGACTCCGCCAAGCGAGACGGCGAGGTTGAAGATGCGCGTCGTTTCCGCGATGGCGCGGGCGCGTTCGGGGCCGCCGCGCGGACGAAACGAGACGACGCCGCCGAAGCCGCTCATCTGGCGCGTGGCTAACTCATGCTGTGGGTGCGAGCGCAAGCCGGGGTAGAAGACCTCCGCGACGTCGTCGCGTTGGGCGAGATACTCCGCAATCGCTTGGGCGTTGCGGCAATGCGCCCCCATGCGAAGCGGTAAGGTCTTCGCCCCGCGAAGCGTGAGATAGGAATCGACTGGACCCGGCACTGCGCCGACGCAGTTTTGATGGAACGCGATCTGCGCGGCGATCTCGGCGTCGTTGCTGATGACCGCTCCGCCGAGCGCGTCGCTGTGCCCACAGATATATTTCGTCGTCGAGTGAACCACGATATCCGCACCGAATGCCAGCGGTCTCTGCAGAAAGGGCGAGGCGAGGGTATTGTCGGCAGCGATGAGCACGCCGCGTGGCCGGGTGCGAGCTAACGCCGCGATATCGGCGAGGCGCAGGAGGGGATTGCTGGGGGTTTCGAGCCAGAGCATCCGCGTTCGCGGCGTTGCGGCCGCCCACGTCGCCGTTAAATCCGTCGTGTCCACGAAGGTCGTCGTGATGCCGTAGCGGGGCAGCACGTGCGTGAAGAGGCGATGCGTGCCGCCGTAGAGATCGCGCGTTGCGAGAAGGTGGTCGCCGTTCGAAAGCAGGCTTACCGCGGCTGCGACGGCAGCCATGCCCGAGCCGAAGGCGCTCGCAAACTCGGCATCCTCGAGCGCGGCGAGCTGGCGTTCGACGAAGTTGCGCGTCGGATTCTTCGTACGCGAATAATCGAAATCCACCGGCGCACCGGCCTGCGGCAGCGTGTAGGTGACGCTCTGATAGATTGGCGCGATGGTAGCGCCGGTGGCGGCACACCGCTCTCGGCCGCTCCAGACCGCGCGTGTCGCAAATCCGTGCTCGCGTGTTGGCACGTTCATCGGGCCACCGCCGCTGCGTGCGTTGCATCGCGCAGATACGGCTCGAGCAGCACGCGCAGAACCTCCGGCTCGGCCAAGAATGCGTCGTGGCCATGGCTCGATGCGAGTTGCACGTAGCGGCTAGGAAAGCCGCGAAGCTCGAATCGCCGCGCCGCCGCGCGGACGTCTTGCGCACGAAACAGCCAATCCGACGTGATGCCGACAAAGATCAGCTCCGGCTTGGTCGCGGGAATGTCGAAACTGCGGACGTCGAACGAATCCATCGCATGCGTGAGCGCGGCGTAGCTAGCCGCATCCATCCGCCCCTCGAACAGATCGGCTTGATGCTCCAAGTACCCCTCGACGTCAAACAACGGCCGCCCGAGCCGATCGGGCCGCCGGCCATGGCGGCTGGTCAAGAGCTCGTCGCTCTTATACGTCAGCATCGCGATCTTTCGAGCGAGCCGCAGCCCGCGTTGCGGATCGAGCGCCAATGCGTCGCGCTGCAGCGAGTTCAGCGCGATGCCGAGCGCGCTGTGATGATCGTGCGCGCCGACGACGAATGACGTCTGCACGCGTTCGGGCGCATCGATCGCCCATTGCAGTGCCCGCATGCCGCCAAGAGAGCCGCCGATGACGAAGCGGATCCGGTCGATGCCGAGCTGCGTTAATGCGCGCTGCTCGGCGCGAACGATGTCGCGCACGGTGATGCGACTCGCCGGACACGTCGATCCGTAGCAGCTTCCCAGCGCATTGATGGCGATGATGCACCAGCGTTTGGGATCGAAGAGAGCGCCGCTACCGACGATACCGGGCCACCACTCGTGCGCGCGGCTCGATCCCGTGAGCGCGTGCTCCACCAGGACAACGTTCGAACCGTCGGCGGCGGGCTTGCCGTAGACCGTGACCCGCTGCTCGACGCCGCGAAGTCTCACGCCGGAGGCGAGCTCGAGCTTGCCGATGGAAATGGTGCGTTCGTCCGTCATGCCGTTGCCAGTATTGAAGCGGCCGGCGCAAGACGGCGCAAAACGGCCACGATGTCGCCGAGCACGGAAGATGCCGTGGCCGATCCACCCGCGCCCTCGCCGCGCAACGTTAGCTGCCCGGCGTCGCGCGCATCGATCTGCACGACGTTCTCGACGCCTTGCGTTCGAGCGAACTCATGGTCTTTGGGCAGCACAAGAGGCCCAACAGAGGCGCGAACGCCTTGAGCCGTGCGCTCAACGCCGGCGACCAAACGGATTCGCAAGCCTTGACTCCGCGCATTCGCTACGTCGGCTTGGGTAATGCCGCGGATGCCGTTCGTCGGAATCTGCGGCGAGAGCAGCCGAGCGCCGAAGGCCGTCTGCGCGATGATTGCGAGCTTGTGCGCG